>CAJXPP010000020.1 GCA_913058195.1 uncultured Gammaproteobacteria bacterium
TCATGCCTAGTCTCGTGGGCTCGGAGATGTGTATAAGAGACAGGTTAAAAAATAGTTACTGACTAATTTTCAATACGCTAGCCACTTATCGCTACTAATAGCTTGGAAATTTTGTAGCAAACAATTTATTCTTGCGCATATTTAGCTTAGCTTAGTTTTTTTTGAATAGGTAACCATTGATAACGATAGACAACACCGGGAACAGATAACACTAAAAATATACAGAATGTTGTAACAAAGAATTCCCATTGTTGTGGAAAAACATCACCAGAGAATTGAATTTCAGCAGCAATGCCTATTAATAAGCTAGTAAAATAAAAAACAACTAATTCCACTAACCTAATAAAAACTGATTTTCCTTTATTTAAAGGGATAACTAGAAAAACTCGCTCAGTAAACCACGGTATGTTTGCAATGAATAAAAATAAAATAATAAGGGCTATTGGTGACATATTTTAACTAACACTCTATAAAGGGAAAACACTCGCACAGAGCGCAAGTAATGAACCAGGAAATATTCCTAACATCAATACTGCTAAGGCATTAGCGCTTATCATCAGCCGCATATCGATTGGGGCCTCAAGTGCTTGATGTTGTTCTGGGGTATCAAAGTACATTACCTTGATAATACGTAAATAATAAAATGCGCCAATGACTGACATCAGCACCGCTACAATTGCAATTGAAATCAAGTTAACATCAACAATTGATTTTATAACTGTTAGTTTGGCATAAAAGCCAATTAGTGGTGGAATACCTGCCATTGAAAACATCAAAATCAACATCATCAATGCATACCAGGGGTTACGCTTACTCAGTCCTTTATAGTCATCAATATTGTCTGCTTCAAAACCCTGTCTACTTAATAGAATAATCATTCCAAAGCCGCCCATGCTCATTAATGAGTATACCAAGGCATAAAACATGGATGCAGCATAACCTTCTGGACTACCAGAGATAAGTCCCAACAAAATAAAGCCAATATGTGAAATGGTTGAATAGGCCAACATACGTTTTATATTTGTTTGAGCAATCGCTACTACATTACCAATAATCATTGATAACACTGATAACATAATTAGCATATCTTGCCAGTACAGTTGGGCATCACCTAAACCTTCAACAAGTAAGCGTATTGCCATAGCGAATGCAGCTACCTTAGGAGCAGCAGCGATAAACAAAGTAACAGCCGTCGGCGCTCCTTGATAGACATCGGGTAACCACATATGAAATGGTACTGCACCCATTTTGAAGCCAATACCAATAACCAAGAATACGATGCCAAAACTCAATACAGTATTATCCAGTCCTCCCGCTTGGACCACCTCAGCAACAGTGGCTATCGACAAATTGCCTGTTACACCATAAATAATTGACATGCCGTATAGCAACATACCAGAGGCTAAAGCACCTAAAATGAAGTATTTCATAGCAGCTTCAGTCGCAATAAACGAATCACGATGCATGGCTACCATGGCATACATGCATAAGGACATCAGTTCTAAACCAAGATAGATAGTTAAAAAATGAGCGGCTGAGACCATAATCATCATACCGAGTGTCGAAAAGATCGCTAATACGTAATATTCACCCTTGAATAGATCCCGTGCTTTTAAATATGTAGTTGAATAAAGCAGCACCGCTATATTAATAAGGCAAATAGCCATTTTTAATACATCACTAAAAGCATCTTTTACATAGGTTCCATCAAAGGTTAAACCTGTTTCACCCAAAGATTGATAAATCAAAATAGCCGTGATTGCCAATGTGAGTTGACTCAATCCATAGGCAGCATTAGCACCCTGTTTTCCTAAGAAAGCAACCGCTAATAAAATGACACACGCCATTGCCAACATAAACATTTCAGGTAATGCTAAAACCATATTCGATACTTCAAAAGTCATGATATTTTGTATCGCCTCTATAGTTTAGATTGTGAAATTTGTGTTAATAAATGCTCAACTGTCGCATGCATAACGTCAGTAACAGGGGCTGGCCAAATACCTATCGCAAGTACAATTACAGCTAATACCGCCAACATTAAAAACTCACGACGATTAATATCCGTTAACTTCGCAACATCATCATTAGCAACATCACCAAACAGAACCCGTTTCACCATCCATAATGTATAAGCGGCACCTAAGATTAATGTTGTTGCAGCCAAAAATGCAAACCAAAAGTTAGCTTGGAACGCAGCTAAAATCACCATAAACTCTCCGACAAAGCCTGATGTGCCAGGTAAACCAGCATTAGCCATGGCAAAAAATACGGCAAAACCTGCAAATTTTGGCATAGTATTAATTACACCACCATAAGCGCTAATTTCACGAGTATGCATTCGATCATATAAAACCCCAACACAGAGGAACATTGCAGCAGCTATAAAGCCGTGAGAGATCATTTGTACCATTGCACCTTCGATTGCTAGTTCTGCCCCACTGCCTGTAGCTGAATTAGCAAATATTCTAAAAACAATAAAGAGACCTAAGGTCACAAAGCCCATATGAGCAATACTAGAATAAGCAATCAGCTTCTTTAAATCTGATTGCACTAATGCGACAAAGCCAATATATACAACAGCTGTTAATGACAAAGAAATAATAAGCCAATCAAGCGCCATGCTTGCATCAGGTGTAATCGGTAAAGCAAACCGTAAGAAGCCATAGCCGCCGATCTTCAATGTGATTGCAGCAAGAATTACCGAACCGCCTGTTGGTGCTTCTACATGTGCATCAGGTAACCAAGTATGTACAGGCCACATCGGTACTTTAACCGCAAAAGCAATTAAAAAGGCTAAGAACAAATATATCTGTTCTTGCATAGACAGGCCTACTTTATGAAAGTCTAAAATCGAAAAACTACCCGATACATGGTGTAGATAAAGTAAGGCTAGTAATAAAAATACCGAGCCAAATAAAGTGTATAGAAAGAACTTAATAGTGGCATAAACTCGGTTAGGCCCGCCCCATATGCCAATAACCAAGAATAGAGGAATCAACATCGCTTCGAAGAATACGTAAAACAAAATCGCATCTAATGCTGAAAATACAGCAATCATCAAGCCTGCCATAATCAAAAAAGCCGCCATATATTGACTGACACGATCTTGAATAACTTCCCAACCAGCAATAACCACTATTACGGTAGAAAAGGCTGTCAAAATGATTAATGGCATTGAAAAGCCGTCAACCCCTAATGAATAATTGATATCAAAAGCACTAATCCATGATGCTTGTTCCGTAAACTGCATTTGTGCTGTGGCATTATCAAAACCAATATATAAGCCTATAGATAATAATAAAGTAGCCACAGAAATTAATAATGCTAGTGGACGAGCCCATGGATTATTATCGCCATTAACAAGCACAGCGATACCACCGAAAACAGGCAGCCAAATCAATAAACTTAATAAAGGTAAATCAGTAAACATAATGTCTGTCTTTATCTTCTATTAAACGACGAAATAAGTAAGTAATAGCCATAGGCCAATAATCATTGCAAACGCATAATGATATAAGTAACCTGACTGCACGTGACGCACAAGTTTTGATGCTAAACCTACTGTTTTGGCCGTACCATTCACAACGGCACCATCAATAATAGTTTGGTCGCCCACTTTCCATAGCAACTGGCCAATTTTGCGTGAACCACCAGCAAATACAATTTGGTTAAAGTCATCAAAGCCATATTTATTATCTAATAGTCGATGTAACCATTGGAATCGTTGCTGTATTTTTGCAGGTAACTCAGGTTTTACAAGATAGAGATAATAGGCTGTTGCAACACCAGCCATTGCTAACCAGAATGGCAATGCTGTGAGCCCATGCAAGACAAAGCCAATGACACCATGATAACTTTCAGCATGATGAGCTAATACATCGTGATCTGCATGAACAATAATGGCATTACCAAAGAAGTCACCAAATACCATTGAACCAATTAAATAACCAGCAATCACTGATGGTATAGCTAATAAAATTAATGGCACAGTGACCACTGCTGGCGATTCATGAGGGAGATGTCCACCATGTGTATCAAAGCGTTCTTTACCGTGGAAAACCAAGAAAAATAACCTAAAACTGTATAGCGCTGTAATAAATACCCCCACGATTACTGCAAAATAGGCAAAACCACTACCTGGAAGGTTTGATGCATGTACCGCTTCTATAATTGAGTCTTTAGAAAAGAAACCTGCTAAACCGGGAAATCCTATTAAAGCGAGTGAGCCAATTAAGCCTGTCCAGTAGGTAATAGGCATATATTTTTTCAAACCACCCATCTTACGAATATCTTGTTCATGATGCATGGCAATAATGACTGATCCAGCGCCTAAGAATAAGAGTGCCTTAAAGAAAGCATGTGTCATTAAGTGGAAAACACCCGCAGCATAAGCTGATGCGCCTAAAGCAACCGTCATATAGCCCAATTGCGATAATGTTGAGTATGCGATTACACGTTTAATATCATTTTGAATTAAACCCAAAAAGCCCATAAATAATGCCGTGATAGCGCCAATGACTAAAATAAATGATAGCGCTGTTTCAGAAAACTCAAATAATGGCGACATTCTTGTCACCATAAAAATACCTGCCGTTACCATGGTTGCCGCATGAATTAATGCTGAAATTGGCGTAGGACCTTCCATCGAGTCAGGTAACCAAACATGCAATGGAACTTGAGCAGATTTACCCATTGCGCCGATAAACAATAAGATACAAATTAATGACATCACTGACCAGTCATGGCCAGAAAAGATTGCTATCGTTTTTTCTGATATTGCCGGTGCTTGTGCAAACACTTCGACATAATCAAGGCTTCCGGCATACATTAACACCCCAGAAATCCCTAATAGAAAACCGAAGTCACCCACACGATTGACCAGAAATGCTTTTAAATTTGCATAAATAGCCGTTGGTTTTTTATACCAAAAACCAATTAATAGATAAGAAACTAAACCCACGGCTTCCCAACCAAAAAATAATTGCATAAAGTTGTTTGCCATCACCAGCATCAACATGGCAAAGGTAAATAAAGAAATATAACTAAAGAACCTAGCGTAACCGTTGTCTTCCTGCATATAACCAATAGTGTAGATATGCACCATCAGAGAAACAAAGGTTACTACTACCATCATCATGGCTGTTAGCGCATCAACCATAAAGCCTATTTCTAAGCTTAAACTACCTGCTTGTAACCACTGATAGACTTGCTCATTATAAGTTTGACCATCAACCGCCACCAACTTCAACACCCATACCGATAATACAAAGGCTGTCGCTACACCAGCAATCGCAGCACGGTGAGACCAGACTTTACCAACTTGTTTGCCAAATAGCCCGGCAATAATGCTACCCACTAAGGGTGCAAAAGCAATGGTTAAGAGTAAGTTTTCTGTCATCATTCTTACCCTTTTAACTTATTAAGCTCAGCAACATTAATCGTATGTTTATTACGAAACAAGACGACTAAAATTGCCAAACCAATCGCTGCTTCTGCAGCTGCAACGGTCAGAATAAAGAACACAAAAACTTGCCCAGCTATATCGCCAGAGTAATGCGAAAAAGCAATAAAATTGAGGTTTACTGCTAATAACATCAACTCAATACACATCAACAAAATAATAATATTTTTACGATTAATAAATATGCCCGCAACGGACAGACTAAATAATAAGGCTCCAAGTATAAGGAAGTCAGATAATGCAATCATGACTCAGCCTCCTGCTTCTTAACTGATTCCATTTTAACAATTCGTACTCTGTCTTTCGCTTTAACTTTAATCTGCTCAGAAATATTTTGAGATTTACTTTTCTTCTCACGCAAGGTCAAAGTAATTGCAGCAACGATAGCAACCGTTAAAATAACAGAGGCAATTTCAAACGGATAAACATAAACCGTATACAACAATAAGCCTATTTCTTTAGTATTACTGTATCCCTCAGGGTGCGGAATAGGTGCAGAGACAATATCTAAACCAAAGTGTGACGCCCCTAGTACAGCAATCATTTCAATGGTGATTAATGCCGCGACAAAAATACCCAAAGGCAAGTATTTGGCAAAACCTTCCTCTAAAGGGGCAAGGTCAATATCAAGCATCATGACGACGAAAAGAAATAACACCATTACCGCACCGACATAAACAAGCACTAAGGTCATTGCTAAAAATTCAGCTTCGAGTAATAACCAAATACCAGCACTAGTAAAAAAAGCCAATATCAAAAACAGTGCTGCACGTACCGGGTTACGAACAGTAACCACCATTGCACCAGCGAAGAGAAGAATGCTTGCAAAGCAATAAAAAACTATCTGTTCCACTAGCGATACCTCGCATCAGCAGCACGATCGGCCGCTATTTGAGTTTCATTTTCGTCACCTACCGCCAGTAACTTTTCTTTAGTCATGATATTTTCGCCGCGGTTTTCAAAGTGATAATCAAAGATACGGGTTTCAACTATTGAATCCACAGGACATGATTCTTCACAAAAGCCACAAAAAATACATTTAAACAAATCGATATCATAACGAGTTGTACGTCGACTACCATCTTCCCTTGGCTCTGTTTCTATCGTAATAGCCAGTGCCGGACAAGTTGCCTCACATAATTTACAACCAATACAGCGCTCTTCACCATTTGGATAACGACGCAAAGCATGCAAGCCTCTAAAACGAGGTGATTGTGGTGTTTTTTCTTCTGGATACTGTACGGTTATTTTTTTTGCAAATAGGTAACGTCCTGTTAGTTTCAAACCTAACAATAACTCCCACAGTAAGAAACTCTTGAAAAAATGTTTCACTGACTCTTTCATAATACCGCCTCCGTAAACCAAGGACCGATATCAAATACCTGTGCCGTTGCAACGACCACCAGCCATACTAACGTCACAGGGATAAATATTTTCCAACCTAGACGCATAATTTGATCGTAACGGTAACGAGGGAATGTTGCTCTAAACCATAAATATAAGAATAAGAAAACACAAGTTTTCATTAGTAACCAAACAATACCTGGCACCCAAGAGAATAATGTTTCTAATCCTGGTATTCCTTGGAATGGAGACAGCCAACCACCCATAAATAAAACAGCAGCTAACATCGATATTAAGATCATATCGGCATATTCTGCTAAGAAGAACACTGCGAAGGCCATGCCTGAATATTCAACATGGAAACCTGCCACAATCTCTGATTCACCTTCAGACACATCGAAAGGTGCTCGGTTTGTTTCGGCTATACCAGAGATGAAATACACGACAAATAGTGGGAATAAAGGCAGCCAGTACCAATTCAAAATGCCTCCTTGTTGTGCAACTACAATCTCACCAAGGTTAAGGCTCCCTGCAGCAATTAATACACCTACTAAGGCAAAACCCATTGCGATCTCATAAGAAACAACTTGAGCAGCAGAACGTAATGCACCTAAAAATGCATAACGAGAATTAGATGCCCAACCGGCGATTACAATGCCATACACGCCCATTGATGTTATCGCGAGAATATACAATAAACCTGCATCGATATTAGCCAGAGTCATTGTCGCATCAAATGGCATTACTGCCCATGCAGCTAAAGCAGGGCCAATGGCTAAGACAGGCGCTACCAAGAATAAATATAGATTTGATTTGGCAGGAAATATAACTTCTTTCAATGCTAATTTAAGACCATCAGCAATAGGCTGTAAAAGCCCAAAAGGCCCGACACGGTTAGGGCCTATACGTACTTGAATATAACCAATTATCTTACGCTCAGCATAGGTTAAGTATGCAACTGCTAACATTAGCGGAACAATAATAACGACAATTTTAATTACCGTGAACAATACTGTTTGTGCAGTAATCCAATCAATAAGTGCAAGTACAGAGTCCACTATGTACTCCCTGTTTGTATAGCTTGAACTGTCACATTAGAAAAACTAGTACCTAATTCTGAGGTTTCAACAATACCGGCCGCAAGGTAAATACAGCCTTGAGCAATAGCATCGTCAATCACTAGTGGCATGATTATGCTATTGCTATCTTGTGTGATTTCAATCGATTCAGCTTCACTCACATCAAACTTATCAGCATCAAGCCTATTCATGCGAGCAATTTTTGCTTGTTGATTTTCAGTTGTTTGTTGTAAAGCACTACTTCGACGTAATACGGCATCAGTCTGGTACATAGGTACTTCAGATATAACCATTAACCCAGATTCTGAGTGTAGATTATCTGGAATATAGCATTCATTACTCGGTGATAATAAATTTAATTGATCTTGCACTTCATCACGTATATCTGTCGAAGACACGTAATCAAAACCTCTTAATTTGGCCATATTACCTAATACGCGAAGTACTTTCCATCCTGGACGGCAATCCCCTTTTGCTTTCACTGCCCCAGCAAAACTCTGCCACTGCTTATCAACACCAATAAACGTACCTGATGTTTCAGAAAATGGTGCTATAGGAAGAATCACATCTGAATAAGCCAACATTTTATCTGTCACAAAGCTGGTCATCGACACAACTAAGCTAGCCTGTTGTAATGCATTTTGAGCTTCTGATGGATCCGTACAATCCAATTCTGGCTCAATGCCATACAAAACATAAGCACGAAGTCGCTGTTTCCAGGCTTGCTGAGCATTTAATCGTTGCGATGTATTATCATTGTTAGATACTAGGCTTTGTGAAAGCTCTGCCGCTATTGAATTTGCAGTAGGCAACACTATCATCTGCGTACTAGTTAATTTAGCAATTAACTGAATTAAACTTTTTATTTTCGATGCTTGAGGGTGATTATTAGCTAAAGCACCAACAAATACTGTCGCCTTTTTCGCATTGGCTAAACGCATAGCTATTGTTTGTTCTTGTGCTGAAGGTATAACCGTTATCAACAATTCACGCCAGCTTCCCTCATCATCTTTCGATAAAGAAATTAAGGCTTTTGCAACACCTGATAGGGTTTTAAGCATGCCTTTAATATCAACCGTCAATTGAGTCACATTGGGTATCAATAAATCAGATGAGAAAAAGTTAATATTGGTAACAGGCGTACCTAATAGTGCTGACTGTCGAATACGATGAGCAATAATAGGTTGTTCTGCCCGAATATTACAGCCGACTAAAACAATGTCGTAGCTTTCTTCGATATCCGTCAAACACCAATCATCTGAATTATAATTAACATTTCGATCAGAAAAGTCTTGCTGGCGTAATCGGAAATCGATGCAGTTAGCATCCATCCCTGTTAATAGCTTTTGAAATAAATAAGATTCTTCAAGTGTTGATGTCGGAGATATTAACCCTGTTACTTGCTCATCCCCATGTTTTGTTGAGATAGACTTTAAGCCATCAACCGCAACTTGTAATGCTGTTTGCCAATCGGTTTTTTGCCACTCTCCATTGCTTTTAATCATCGGTTCAGTAGCACGTTGCTCGTGGTTCAGCCCTAAATAACTGAAACGGTCACGATCAGATAACCATGTTTCATTGAGCGATTCATTCTCTCTTGGCACAACCCGTAACACTTCATTTCGAAGTGTATGAAATTCAATATTTGAACCAATAGCATCATGTGGTGCTATTGATTTATGAGCCGTTAACTCCCACGCTCGCGCTTTATATCGAAAAGGCTTTGATGTTAATGCGCCCACAGGACATAAATCGATAATATTGCCTGATAATTCTGATGCAACACTTTGTTCAATATAGGTACCGATCTCCATATGCTCGCCACGACCTGTTGCTCCCAACTCTTTGATTCCGGCCACTTCTTCACCAAAGCGAACGCAACGAGTGCAATGAATACAACGTGTCATATCAGTGTTGATTAGTGGACCAATATCTTTGTCCTTTACAACGCGCTTCCCTTCACTATATTGACCGATGCCCGAGCCATAACCCATTGACATATCTTGTAATTCACATTCACCACCTTGATCGCAAATCGGGCAATCAAGTGGATGATTAATCAGCAAGAACTCCATCACCCCACGTTGAGCAGAAATTGCTCTTTCGGATTGGGTAAAGACTTTCATTCCTTCAGTAACCGGTGTTGCACAAGCAGGCAAGGCTTTGCGTGACTCTGCTACTTCAATCAAGCACATACGGCAATTAGCAGCGATAGATAATTTTTTATGGTAACAAAAACGAGGAATATCAATGCCAGCTTCATCGGCAACCTGAATAATCATTTTTGATGAGTCCACTTTTAATGGAATGCCATCTATTTCTATATTGACCATATTAATTACTCACCTGACACTTGCCATGATCAATATGGTATTGAAACTCATCACGAAAATGTTTGATAAAACTAAGTACAGGTGCCGCCGCAGCATCACCCAAAGCACAAATTGTACTGCCGTTTATATTCTTCGCAACATGAACTAACCTATCAAGATCAGCTTGTGTTCCCTCACCATGTTCAATACGTTTCACTACTCGATGTAGCCAACCAGTGCCTTCACGACATGGCGTACATTGCCCACATGACTCTTCGGCATAAAACTCAGCAATACGTTCTAAGGCTTTCACCATACATGTTGTTTCATCCATTACGATGACAGAACCTGCACCGAGCATAGAACCCGCTCGACTAATACCGTCATAGCTCATTGGCACATCCATCATCACATCACCTGGAATAATAGGCGTCGAACTCCCACCAGGAATCACTGCTTTTAATTTATTACCATTACGCACGCCACCAGCAAGTTCCAATAATTCTGAAAATGGCATTCCCATAGGTACTTCATAGTTTCCCGGCTTATTGACATGACCAGAAACACTGAATATCTTAGTCCCACCATTATTAGGTGTTCCGATCTCATGGAACCAGTCGCCGCCATACTGCAAAATAACAGGTACAGATGCCAGTGTTTCAGTATTAT
Organism: uncultured Gammaproteobacteria bacterium; assembly: GCA_913058195.1. GTDB lineage: Bacteria > Pseudomonadota > Gammaproteobacteria > Nitrosococcales > Methylophagaceae. The sequence goes on from CAJXPP010000020.1 coordinate 10,869, forward strand.
TAATAGTCGTTGGTCGACCGTATAAACCATATCCAGCTGGAAATGGTGGCTTATATCGTGGCTGGCCTTTTTTGCCTTCTAGTGATTCTAACAAAGCAGTTTCTTCACCACAGATATAAGCACCAGCGCCTGGTTGAGTATATAACTCAAAATTAAAGCCTGACCCTAAAATATCTTTGCCTAAGTAACCGGCCTCTTTAGCCTCTTGTATCGCTGCTTCAAAACGGTCGAATGGCTCAACGAACTCACCACGAATATAGTTATAGCCTGCTTGAGCACCAATGGTATAACCCGCGATAATCATGCCTTCTACTACTTGATGAGGGTTGAATCGTAAAATATCACGATCTTTACATGTTCCCGGCTCACCTTCATCTGAATTACAAACAATGTATTTAGCGCCTGGCATACGGCGAGGCATAAAACTCCATTTCAAACCAGTAGGGAAACCTGCCCCACCTCGTCCTCGTAGAGCTGAATCTTTTAATTGTTCTATAATATCTTCAGCACGCGTCTTTTCTTTCAGGATTTCCTCTAAAACCTTATAACCACCCACACTACGATATGATTCTAAAGTCCACGGTTCATCTAAATGTCGGGTTCGGAAACAAACTTGATCGAGCTTCATGATTTGATTCCATCTAAAATTGCATCCAACTTATCAACTGTTAAATATTCATGATAATCGCGGTCTACTTGCATCATTGGTGCGCCGCAACACGCACCTAAACATTCTACTTCTCTTAAGGTAATCTCACCGTCATCAGTTGTTTCACCTAGTTTCACGTTTAATCGTGATTCCAGATGTTCAACTACTTGTTCCGATCCATTCAACATACAAGAAATATTGGTACACACATTGAACTTATGTTTGCCCACAGGTTTAAGATCAAACATAGTGTAAAACGTCGCCACTTCATAGACACTAATTGCTGGCATACCTAAATATTCAGCTAAGGCATCCATTACAGATTCTGGCAACCATCCTTCACTTTCCGCTTGTAATATATGAAGGCAAGGAATAACCGCAGACTGACTTTGACCTGCAGGATATTTAGCTACCCACTCGTCTAATTGCTGACGTATTTCAGTTGTGAAAAGTTGCTCTTTAGCGCCTGTCAATATCATCGATCAATCTCACCAAATACAATATCCATTGTGCCAATTATAGACACAACATCTGCTAGCATATGCCCTTTCACCATCTCGTTCATCGCAGCTAAATGGGCAAAACCGGGGGCACGAATTTTTAATCTATACGGCTTATTAGCACCATCTGACACCATATAAATACCAAATTCACCTTTAGGATGCTCGACAGCTGCATAGGCCTCACCCTCAGGCACACAGTAACCTTCCGTAAACAGCTTAAAGTGATGGACTAATGCTTCCATATTGTCTTTCATATCAGTACGTTTTGGCGGCGCAATTTTTACATCATCTGTAATTACAGGACCGGGGTTTTCACGTAACCAATCAACACATTGTTTGATAATTCGGTTTGATTGACGCATTTCTTCAACTCGAACCAAATAACGGTCATAACAATCGCCTTCTACACCGACAGGAATATCAAAATCAAGGCGATCATACACTTCGTAAGGTTGCTTTTTCCGTAGGTCCCATTCAATGCCAGAACCGCGTAACATAGGGCCTGTAAAGCCTAGTTGGCGTGCACGCTCAGGTGAAACAACACCAATACCTACAGTTCGTTGTTTCCAGATACGGTTATCAGTTAAAAGTGTTTCGTATTCATCAACACATTTAGGGAATCGCTGAGTAAAATCCTCAATGAAATCTAATAGACTACCTTCTCGGTTAGTATTTTTCTTATCAACCTCTTTCTGACTATGCCATTTTGATTTTTCATATTTAGCCATTGAGTCAGGTAAGTCACGATAAACACCACCCGGGCGGTAGTAAGAAGCATGCATTCTGGCACCTGATACAGCTTCATAACAATCCATCAGATCTTCACGCTCACGGAAGCAATATAAAAAGATCGTCATCGCGCCAATATCGAGACCATGAGTTCCAAGCCACATTAAGTGATTTAGCACACGGGTAATCTCATCAAACATTACGCGAATATATTGAGCACGTTCAGGCACTTGTACACCTAACATTTTCTCAATTGCCATTACATAAGCATGCTCATTAGATAACATCGATACATAATCGAGTCTATCCATATACCCTATATTCTGATTATAGGGCTTGGTCTCAGCTAGTTTTTCAGTACCACGGTGTAATAGCCCAATATGAGGGTCAGCACGCTGAATCACCTCACCATCCATTTCAAGGATTAGACGTAAGACACCATGTGCAGCGGGATGTTGAGGACCAAAGTTTAACGTGTAATTCTTGATTTCAGCCATTATCGCTCACTATTTGTATAACGGTTATCATCACGAATGACACGCGGTACTAATGTTCTATCTTCAATACTCACCGGCTCATAGACAACACGCTTTTTATCTTCGTCATAACGCATTTCTACATTACCAATCAAAGGAAAATCTTTACGGAATGGATGACCAATAAAACCATAATCAGTCAATATTCGACGCAAGTCATCATGGCCATCAAATAATATTCCGAATAAATCAAATGCTTCACGTTCATACCAATTTGCGCTATTCCAAATATTAGTCACACTATCGATAATTGGGCTGTCAGCATCTAAACGTACTTTAATACGTAATCGTTGATTATGCTGAATCGATAATAAATGATAAACAACTGCATAGCGTAGACCTTCAACAACAGGTTCCATATTGCCAGCACCATCTACGGCGCGACTAAAACCGTGATTAGAAGCGTCCTTGGTTTCCCAAGCACTGCCACCATATTCCGAATAATCAACACCACAAAGGTCAATAAGTTGCTCAAAACCAAAGTCATCCCGTAATTTTTCACACACAGATAAAATACTATCTGAGGGAACGTAAATAGTTAACTCTTCAAAACGGTACTCACAATCAAGCATGACATCTGATAAATGTTGTTCTAATTGTGCTTTTAATCCTTTTATCATGACAAATTATGCTTTCTGCACTGGAGCATCAATCCGTGCGATTGTATTCGTTCTACGTATTTTCTTCTGCAACTGAATGATACCGTATAACAAGGCTTCCGCTGTTGGTGGACAGCCTGGCACATAGATATCAACAGGAACGATGCGATCACAGCCTCGCACAACAGCGTAAGAATAATGATAATAGCCGCCACCATTAGCACATGAGCCCATCGAAATAACCCAACGTGGCTCGGACATTTGGTCGTAGACTTTTCGTAATGCTGGCGCCATCTTATTCACCAAAGTACCCGCAACAATCATCACATCAGATTGTCGTGGACTAGGACGAAATACCACACCAAAACGGTCTAAATCATAGCGAGATGCACCCGCTTGCATCATTTCAACAGCACAACAAGCAAGACCAAAAGTCATTGGCCATAAAGAACCTGTTCGAGCCCAATTAATTAGTTTGTCAGCAGAAGTAGTAACGACACCTTGCTCAAGAACACCTTCTATTCCCACTCCAGCGCCCCTTTTTTCCACTCATAAATAAAGCCAACAACCAGTATGCCTAAGAATAAGAACATGGCTAATAATCCAAACACACCAATTTCATCAAGCACTATAGCCCAGGGGAATAAAAAGGCAATTTCTAAATCAAAGATAATAAATAGGATAGCAACAAGGTAATAACGCACATCAAATTTCATGTGTGCATCTTCAAAAGGCTCAAAACCACATTCATATGGCGAGCGCTTTTCACTGTTAGGACGTCGAGGACCGAGAATAAAACCAGCAAGTAACGGCATAACGCCAAAACCAATGCCAATAATAACAAATAACAAAATTGGGAGATAATTCTCCAACATATATTTATTCTTCTTTCGAGTTACTTAAATCATCCCAAACTTACATCATTTAGGGTCTTATCGTGTCGAATACAACTCATGATATTACACGCTATAAAAACTAAATAGAAGCCACAGATCCGTTTTATTTTCAGGTCTAGTTTTCTATTGCTTGTAGTTTGAAGTATTGGCGTGCTTGCTGACAATCTTGTTGAATCTGCACTATCAATGCATCTAAATCTTTAAAGCGTTGTTCATCACGTGTTTTTTTCAAAAAATGCACTTGTACATGCTCACCATAGATTTCACGATTGAAATCAAATAAATGCACTTCTAACAAAGCCTTATCAGCACCTACAGTCGGTCGAATGCCAACATTAGCTACACCTAACACCGGTTCGCCTTCTATGCCAAATAATTGCACAGCATAGACACCACTTAAAGGAACCTTGCAACGATGAAGATGAATATTAGCGGTAGGAAAGCCCATTGTGCGTCCACGCTTATCTCCATGAGCCACTCTACCGCTCATGCGATAAGGCCTTCCCAGTAATTTTTCAGCTAAAGCAAGATCACCAGCTATTAAAGCCTGACGAATCCTCGTACTGCTCACTCTCATACTGTCAACAGAAAAGGTATGCATATTAACAACTTGAAATCCAAACTGTTCACCTGCCTGTTGCAACATTGCAAAATCACCTTGACGATCTTTGCCAAATCTAAAGTCATCGCCCACCACTAAATACCTGTCTCTTATACACATCTCCGAGCCCACGAGACTAGGCATGATCT
>CAJXPP010000021.1 GCA_913058195.1 uncultured Gammaproteobacteria bacterium
CGAGATCATGCCTAGTCTCGTGGGCTCGGAGATGTGTATAAGAGACAGATTATAGTCGTTATTACAGTTTTAAAAACACAACATAAAGCCCTTGATGAATACCACATACACCTTTTTCAGTCTCGATTTCAGCTGTTAAGCTCAGTCGTGCTTTACCCTTCTCTTTTAAGGTTTTTACGAACAGTTCAAACTCAGAGGGTACCGGTAGTTGACATGTAGCAATAAAATCGGCCGTCACTGGTTTGGTAAAGTCGTAACTACTTTTTTGAATAACCAAGTTATTATCAATGCCAAGCTGTTTTAGCTTTAAGTAAATCAACGCCCAACCAGTCAGAATTCCAATTGCCGCTTGGCTACCACCAAAGGCAGTACCATGCAGGTTTTTATTTGCTTCTAATGGTACTGAAATGTTGATAGTTTGACCATCGAATGATGAGATGGTGGCACCTAGGCTTGCGGTGATAGGAATATTTGTTTGTATGTAAACCAGCTCTTGCTTGAGATCCATACCTTTCCCCAAAGAATCCGTAACTTATAAAATATGACATAAGCTATTCATTATTTGAATAACTTATGTCGCTGTTTTTTTTATGCTAACTCGTAGTTTCTTTTACTGACTTTTCTAGCTCAGCCTTTTCCAACTCTTCTTTTTCATTCTTAATTTTGTTTAAGTCTTCGTCAGTCAATCCCTTACCTAACAACATATTTTCATCATTTTGCTCTTTTCTATCATAGACTAAATTATTACCCATAATAATGTTTATCCAAGTTGGATATGTATATGCTGTTCCCTTATTATGATCAATGATTGCCCCTATACCACCACCAATCAAGATATTTCCCCACATACCTCCATTCGCTCGTGAAATCAATGTTCCTTGACCATCATCCACTCCTTCTTTAGAACATTTAACAATCAAATTATCTGCTGATTTATGTACTTGCGTAGATCCCTGTGTTTTAACATTCCATTCCCCTCTCTCATTTTTTAGTATGCAGTCAGCATTATCGACAACATTATTAGCTTGATCTGTTGTTGTAACCTGTATCATCTGATTGGCATCAGTAGTGATAGTGGCACAGCCCACCATGTTAATAGCTATTGTTCCAACTAATAATAATTTAATTAAACTTCTCATTCGATCCTTGACTCCTTGATTATGTGCGAAATAGCATGAGATTCCATGCTTCTATAATTACTTAGAAAATAATTATAGGAGTATGAATCTGGTGACTTATGAAAACTTAGAGTGAATTTTTTTTAAATCATTAACCATCCTTAGTTAAGTGAGAAAGCTGGGCATTGCACCCAGCTTATACTAGAGTTGTTTATTTAAGAAAAGCGCCTAAATCTTTTGCATCCCAATGTGGGAAATGCTTACGAACAAGAGCGTTTAACTCAACTTCAAACTCAGAAAAGTTAGTCGCAGAACCTTCTATTGCTTGTGCTTCAGAGACTGCTTCTGTAATCATACCTGCACCAATCGTTACATTGCTTAAACGATCAATAATGATAAAAGCGCCAGTGGTGTGATTACGCTTATAAGCATCAAATACAACTGGTTTGTTCAATGAGAATTCACACACACCAATTTCATTTAACTCTAACTTATTAACTGAATTTTTAGCTAATGTATTCACATCAATCTGGCTATCAACCGCAGTCATTGTACCTGATGTATCAGTTACGCCTACTTTGAAGTTATATTGCTTGCCTGATACTAAAGGCTGCTCGATCATCCATACTACTGTTGCTTTGAAATTGCTTCCAACATGTGGCTGATTTTCACGGTGAACGATCATATCGCCACGGCTAATATCAATTTCATCTTCCAAAGTAACGGTAATAGCTTGACCAGGAATCGCTAGCTCTAAATCACCATCATAAGTTACCAAGTCTTTAACTTTACTTTCTTTACCTGATGGTAAGACAGTAATGTCGTCACCTGGCTTTAAAACACCTGAAGCCAATGTGCCACAATAACCACGGAAATCTAAGTTAGGTCGATTTACATATTGCACAGGGAAACGTACATCTTGTACATTAGCATCACCTGAAATTTCGACAGTATCCAGTAATTGCATCAAGGTTTCACCCTCGTACCAAGGCATATTCTTACTACGATTCACCACATTATCACCTAGCAAGGCAGATAATGGCACAAAGTGTACATCTTTCATTTCAAGTTCACGGGCAAACTCAGTGTAATCTTTACGAATATCGTTATAAACCTGTTCGCTATAATCTTTAATGTCCATTTTATTAATGGCAACTACAATGTGCTTGATGCCTAATAAAGAGGCAATATAACTATGTCGACGTGTTTGTGTTTGCACACCATAACGAGCATCAATCAAGATAACTGCTAATTGGCAGTTTGATGCACCTGTTGCCATATTACGAGTATATTGTTCATGACCCGGTGTATCCGCAATGATGAATTTACGTTTAGTTGTTGAGAAATATCGGTAAGCCACATCAATGGTGATACCTTGCTCACGCTCAGCTTGTAAGCCATCAACTAATAAAGCTAAATCAACTGTTTCACCTGTTGTACCTGACTTCACACTGTCTTTGGTTACCGCATCAAGTTGATCTTCATAGATCATTTTTGAATCGTATAACAAACGACCAATTAAAGTACTTTTGCCATCATCTACGTTTCCGCAAGTAAGAAAACGTAACATTTCTTTATTTTCGTGCTGCTTTAAATAAGCATCAATATCGGTTGCGATCAGACCATCTGTCTCGTATTTATTATCCGTACTGCTCATTAGAAGTAACCCTCTTGTTTTTTCTTCTCCATTGATCCTGACTCATCATGATCAATGGCGCGACCTTGACGTTCTGATGTCGTGGCTAATAACATTTCTTGAATAATCTCTGGTAAGGTTGACGCATTAGATTCTACTGCTCCCGTTAATGGATAACAGCCTAAGGTTCTAAAACGTATTTTTTCCATGGTTGGGACTTCGCCCTCTTCCAATCGCATGCGGTCATCATCAACCATGATCTTCAGACCATTTCGTTCAACGACTGGACGCTCTGCAGCATAATATAACGGCACAATTGGAATACCTTCTAGGTGAATATATTGCCAAATATCTAATTCAGTCCAGTTTGATAATGGGAAGACGCGGATACTTTCACCTGGATTTACTTTACTGTTGTATGTATTCCAAAGTTCAGGACGTTGCTGTTTAGGATCCCAACGATGATTTTTATCACGGAAAGAATAGACTCGTTCTTTAGCGCGTGATTTTTCTTCATCACGACGTGCACCACCAAAAGCAGCATCAAAACCATGCTTGGTTAGGGCAGCTTTTAAAGTGTCTGTTTTCATAATGTCGGTATAACGAGCATGATCAAACGGGTTGATACCGTCAATGACGGCTTGTTCGTTTTTCTCAACAATTAAGTCCAAACCTAAGTCTTTAACACGCTGATCGCGAAAGGCGATCATCTCTTTAAATTTCCATGTTGTATCAACATGCATCATAGGAAATGGTGGTTTACCTGGTGCAAAGGCCTTCATAGCCAAATGCAACATCACAGCTGAATCTTTACCGACAGAATAAAGCATAACGGGGTTATCAAATTCAGCAGCTACTTCACGCATAATATGTATGCTTTCGGCTTCTAATTGCTGTAGATGTGTTAATTTTTTAGTCATCTTCTCTCCCTAAATTTTTGTTTCTTTAACATGTAAGCCGCATTCTTTTGACTCCAGATTTTCCCACCACCAGCGCCCAGCACGAATATCTTCACCAGCAGTTATTGCTCTAGTACAAGGTGCACAACCAATACTGACCACACCTTCATCATATAATTTATTGTAAGGCACATCAAACACCTTAATATAGGTCTTAACGTCACTATTTGACCAATCGCTTAGTGGACTAAACTTTTGTAATCCAAATGTGCTGTCCCACTCAGAAATGGGCAATTCAGCTCGAGTTACCGCTTGCGAACGTCGCATACCTGTCAACCATGCTTTTTTGTCAGCTAAGGCTCGTTTTAAGGGAACAACTTTACGGATATTACAACATTGTTTACGTAATTCAACACTGTCATAAAATGCATTTGGCCCTTTTTCTGTCACATAGGCTTCAACACTTGCTGCATCAGGGAAGAATACTTTCACTTCACGATTATAATGCGCCTTTGCTTGTTGCATCACATCATACGTTTCTTTGGGCAAACGACCTGTATCAAGTGTAAAAATCTCAATTTCAGGTGCAAACTTACAGATAAGATCCATCAATACCATATCTTCAGCACCATAGCTTGATGCTAATGTTGCTGATTCATACTCAAATGTAATATCAGCTAATATTTCTTTTACTGCGTCAATTTTAGCTGCTAATTTCTCACTAATTTTAGGCATGATGTTTTACTACTCTAATCGTTGTTGTTAGTGTTTCTGTAGCTATTATTTCACACAGTTGGCCATCCTGACGTAAGCTATTAATTACTTCTTCGACAGCATTGCCACTATTAACTACTAATTCTATTTCTTGTTCTTTTTCCATTTGGCTTAATGCTTCTCTCGCTTTTATATAGTGCATTGGACAACCATATAAAGTGAGATCAAGTGTTATATTTACAGTAGACATTTCACTCCAACTCCTAATAACAAGATAGCTAAAAGAGGCCTCATAACATGTTCTGGTATTTTCACACCTAAGTGACTGCCAATATAAATACCAGGTAATGACCCCATAACAAGAAATGATAACAAGGACCAGTCCACAGTGCCTACTGTCGAGTGACCTATCCCCGCTATTGCTGTTAAAGGTACTGCATGAGCAATATCAGTGGCGACTATTTGCGACCCTTTTAATTGTGGATATAAAAACAATAGTGTCACTGCACCTAATGCGCCTGCTCCCACTGATGAGATTGTGACCATTACACCTAAAAAAGCACCCACTATCACTGTTGCTCTCACTTTATGCTTATTCTCTTCACGAAGATAATACAAAGCAGTCACAATCGGATGACCTTCGCGTACTTTTAGCTGCTCAGCTATAAAACCTTTTAACAGTAATGCACTTGATGTCAGAATCAGTGCAATACCTAAGGCTGTAGTAATAAGCGCAGCATTATCCTCATCACTAACACCTGAATATTTTAAAAATACCAACGTTAAAATTGTTGCCGGCACACTACCGTAAGCTAGTCGAAGTACAACCTGCCAATTAATCGCGCCATGCTTCATATACGCCCATATGCCACCCGCCTTGGTAATCGCTGCAAACAATAAATCAGTGCCCACTGCAACGACAGGCTGAATAGCAAAACCAAAGATCAAGATTGGCGTCATTATCGAGCCACCACCTACTCCAGTCATACCGATCATAATGCCGACAAAAAGTCCCGCTAAAATAAAACCCCATTCCATATTTAAAGTTCACGCCAAAGTTAAGATATTAATTGCAGACAAGTTTACCATTGCATAATATTCAATCAATGAATATTATTATCTATCTTTATAATTAAATCGTATATAGAAATGAAATTACAGCAACTCAAATATATTCGAGAGATTACTCACCGTGGTCTCAGTATTTCTGCTGCAGCGAATGCATTGCATACCTCACAGCCGGGTGTTAGTAATCAAGTACAGCTTTTGGAAGATGAACTTGGACTGAAGATTTTTGAGCGTCATGGTAAACGCTTAGTTGATTTAACCCCCACAGGGCGACAAGTAGTAGAGATGGCAGAAAAAGTATTGCTTGATGTCGAAAATATTAAACAATTAGCCGCAGATAATCACGATGACCAAACAGGCACATTATCAATAGGCACGACCCATACCCAAGCTCGTTATGCTCTCCCTAAGGCAATCAAGGCATTTAGCCAGCGCTATCCTGAAGTACATCTCAATATGATGCAGGGAACGCCAACAGATATTGCAGAAATGGCCGCAACAGGAAAAATAGATCTTGCCATAGCAACAGAAGGTTTAGATAAGTTTGATGCCTTAACCATTTTACCTTGTTATAAATGGAATCGCTCGATAGTCGTGCCACATGGCCACCCTCTATTATCAGAAAAAAACCTCACACTTGAAGCTATTGCCAAGTACCCAATTTTGACTTATGTAATGGGATTTACTGGCCGGAAACAGCAAGACCAAGCATTTACTGATCGCGGTTTAGAGCCCAATGTCATATTCACCGCAACAGATGCCGATGTGATAAAAACCTATGTTGAGTTAGAATTAGGGATAGGTATTATTGCCAGCATGGCATTTGATGTAAAAAAAGATGCACAGCTGGAAGCGCTTGATGCTAGCCATTTATTTAAAGCAAGTACTACACATATGGGCATACGTCATGGCAGCTTCTTACGCGGTTATAGCTATGCTTTTATTGAATTATTGGCACCACATCTCACTCGCGATGTGGTCGAACAAGCGATCAACTAGGAACACAATCTGACATGACCATTTCTGATTCAATTAAGCATTCACAATCGTTGCTAGAACAAATATCTTCACACCCTGCAGTTTCTAGCAATGAAGAAATACAACAAACATTAACTTTATTAAAAACTGAACTAAGCAGTATCGATATCAAAGCCCGCAAACTGCTAAAAAGTGAGCCTGAATCAATTCTCAGTGGAACACAGCCTGAAATAAAATCTGGCTGCTATATATTTGTTAATGAAAAAGGCTATTTTTGCCCAAACTGTTATGATAATCAAGGTAATAAAGTAGCAACAACGCGACTTAACCGTAAACTACGGGTGTGTCCTATATGCCGAAAGAGTATTAAATAATATTTAGAATTGTCGACTAGTTCCCTGTTACTCGAAAGAGATATGAGTATTGTATAAATAAGTCTTAAATTTAAAGAGTTACAGCCATGTCAGATACAGACCTTCAAGAAAAGCGACAATTTGTCCGTTTTGAAATAGAAGCTAAAATCACATTTACACTTAGTGATAACGATGATGTTTTTTATCAAGGTACCAGCCAAAACTCATGCGCTGGAGGTATCTACATAACCACTAATCATTTAGCTAAACTAGGCGAACAAATCAAGCTCATACTGCCTTCATATGATAAAAAAAAGTCACCGTCCATCGTCGAAGGAACAGTTGTTCGCAGTAAATTTGATAAGAAAAATGCCGAACTTTTCCATGTTTCAATTGAATTCTCGGCGCCTCATGAACAACAATTACAAACTCTTTCCGAGAGCGTGATTAATTAATAAACTAATCTCCAGAAAAAACAATAATGTGTCGCCATGCAGCAGTTTAGATAGTAAATTACCTGTCTAATATTAATCGCAGTTTCCCCTTAAACGTCTCTTATGATAGATAAAAATAAACTGAAAAGACTATCAAAAACCTATCGTTTAGACTAAAATATGCCGATTCAGACGATCTAAATTTAATCATCTGAATGAAGTTATGCCTAGGGGCGGCCAACGAGCCTGAGATTACCTTGAAATTAAGGTTAAACCCTATGAACCTGATCCAGTTAATACTGGCGTAGGGACAGGCTGAGATACTGCATTGACACTTTATCATGAAGCACTTTCAATGAAATATCCCCTGTCCTTTTTATTCCTTAAAAAGGCCAACAATGAAGCTTAAGTTTTTACCCGCAGCTATCGCAGCTGCTTTCGCCACAAATGCATTTGCTGATGACACTCAAATCGACCTACCTTCAATGGTTGTCAGTGCAGACTTCAGACCTAATTCCGCACAAAAAACACCTATCAGCTTAACAACAATCGATAGTGAAGTAATCGAATCTCGTGGTGCTCAACATATAGAAGATATTCTAAACTTGGCTCCAAACGTTAATGTTTCAAGTGGTGCATCACGTGGTCAATATTTCCAAATTCGCGGCATTGGCGAACGTAGTCAGTTTTCATCTCCTATTAATCCTTCAGTAGGTTTAATGATTGACGGCATAGATTTTAGTCGTATCGGTGGGGCTGCAACCTTATTTGATATTGAACAGGTCGAAGTATTACGTGGTCCCCAAGGCACTCGATTTGGCACTAATGCACTTGCTGGTGTTATTAATATGCAAAGTAAACAGCCAAGTAATGATCTTGATATTCACTTTGAAACGGGCTTAGCTGAATACAATACTCGCAATATTGGCCTTGCTGTCGGCGGTGCTTTGATTGACGATAAGTTATTAGGTCGTATGTCCGTTTATAGTCATCAATCAGATGGTTATATGAAAAATGATTTTTTAAACAGAGATAACACGCAAGATCAAGATGAAGTAACGGCTAAAGGTCACTTGAAATGGTTAGCAAATAAGGATTTAACCGTCGATTTAAATCTAATACACCTAGATATTAACAATGGTTACGATGCATTTACATTTGATAACTCACGTCACAGCCAAACCGATCAGCCAGGCGAAGATAGCCAAAAAACAGATGCTATCGCCCTGAAAGCAGATTGGCGTGCTAACAGTTCAGTGCAACTTCAAACGGCAGTAACCTATTTAAACTCAAATAGCGTTTATAGCTATGATGCAGACTGGGTTAGCAACCCTTTATACAACGCCAATGAAGAATTTAACCGCGGTAGAAATAATCATTCATTTGAACTCAAAGCACTATCAAATGAAGATGGTTGGATCTTTAATAACAGCACCGAATGGGCTGTAGGTCTTTATCACTTATCTCAAGATGAAAAATTAGACTTAAACTCTGATTTTGGCAATCTGGATAATAAGTATAAAACTAAAAACACCTCTATTTTTGGTCAGCTTGATACCCACCTTAATGATAAATTTACCGTCATCTCGGGCCTACGCGTTGAATACTTTACTGCTGACTATAGCGATTCCAACGCAATTGATCTCGAAACAGATGAAGTTCTATTTGGTGGAAAACTAGGACTTAACTACCAACTAAATAAAAATCAATTACTTTACAGCTCACTTTCCCGTGGCTATAAATCAGGTGGCATCAACAATAGTACATCCTTACAGCCGTCACAGCTCAAGTTTGACGCAGAATATATGTGGAGTTTAGAAACTGGTCTTAAATCACTTTGGCTTGATGGTGATTTAATGACGAACATTAGTGCTTTCTATTCACTCCGTCGTGATGCACAAGTAAAAACCTCAATTGATGTCGGTGGAGGAAGTTTCAAAGATTATCTAACAAATGCTGCTGAAGGTACTAATTATGGTATTGAAGCAGAATTAGATTGGGCAGCTTCAGATAAGATACGTATCTTTGCTTCTCTTGGCTTGCTCCATGCTAGCTTTGATGAATACGCTAATCCAGATCCTGACAGCTATGATGCTGATGGTCGTCGACAAGCACATGCACCTGCTTATCAATTTAGTCTAGGCAGTGACGTTTATTTGTCATCACAATGGACGTTTAAAGCGAACATTGAAGGTAAAGATGAATTCTATTATTCAAATAGTCATGACTCAAAATCGAGCTCTTACGCTATCGTTAATTCAAGCTTAAATTATAAACATGGTGATTGGAAAGTCTCATTATGGGGACGTAACTTGTTTGATAAAGACTATTACACTCGTGGCTTCTTCTTTGCAAACAATGCTCCTAGCTACGATAACCCAGAAACATACACACAATACGCAGAACCTCGGGTTATTGGTGCAACGTTAAGTTGGGATTATTAAGTTAACCACTAAATTAAAGGGCTCTTTATGAGCTCTTTAATTGTTTTGAACTAAGGAAAAATAATGAGAATATCAATAGATATCAGCCTCTATCCCCTCACTGAAGGTTTTATTGAACCCATCTTAGCGTTCATCGACAAACTTGAAACCAACCCAAAACTCATCGTTAAACGTAATAGCCTAAGCACTCAAGTGTTCGGTGAATACCGTGATGTGATGGATACGATGGATGCTGAAATTGAACAAGTATTCAAGGTCATGCCACACAGTGCCTTCGTGTTAAAAATGGTCGGAACAGACCGTGCAGACGTGGTTGATAAATAAATATGTCAGAGTGGTTAACATTCATTGTTGATGCCTTTGCTATTATGTCGGGCTGGGAAATTTTCGCAGCCTTGCTTGGCATGGCTTATATCATCTTTGCTTCCAGAGAATCACAATGGTGTTGGCCGCTCGCATTTATCAGCACACTCATTTACACCGTCTTATTTTGGGAAGGCCAACTTCCCATGCAAGCCCTACTCAACTTCTACTATATCGGCATGGCTATATATGGTTATATGCTATGGCGAAAACATGGTATTGCCAAAGATAATCTCGCCATCACCAGTTGGTCGTGGAACAAGCAACTGATCTTTCTTTCAATTGGAACCTTACTAAGTCTAATCACAGCTTATTACTTAAAGATAAGTGAAACATCACAACGTCCTTACCTTGATGCTAGCGTCACCATATTCTCAGTGATGAATACATTTTTAATGGCAAAAAAAATCTTACAAAATTGGCTATATTGGGTCGTGATTGATGCTGCTGCTGTGGTGCTTTATGCTCAATCGGGTTTTTATGCCACCGTTATTCTATTTGCTATTTATACCGTTCTTGCCATGCTTGGTTATATCAATTGGCAAAAATTATACAGACAACAAACGAGTTGATTATTGAAATCTTTTGAGATATATTCCACATTAACCGCATAATCAAAGTGTAATTGTCCGTTATTCCTTACTTCCACTTTGGCTATAAAGTAAGTCTTACTTACTCAAGTATAAAGAGGTGCTTTATGGAAAAAACTGACGATATGCCAATTTGGGTCTACCTTGCATTCTCAAGCATCACGACAAGAAAGGGCGCTGTATGGTTAATTTTATCTTCCATCGTTTTTACCCTTTATTGCGTTCCTTGGTCAATCCTAGTGACAAATTCCGACTGGGTTACAACACTATTCTTAATTGATGATTGGAGCTGGGTTGCAATGATGATTCCCGTTACACTCTGGTATTTGATTAGTTTAAGATGGGTTGATCGTAATTTAGGATGGGCTGCCACGGTTCGAGATGAAAGCTAGTTCAACTCTAAACAGACTATTCTTGCTGTAAAAACCGAATACCCGACTCAGGCTAGTTGTCATAAAGTCATTTTTTATAAGCAAACACTCTTTACCATCTTATTGGTGCATTCATCCATTTTTCAATATCTGTTTCGCCCAAACTATTCATCAAGAATAATAACAGTCGATAGCAAAACCGTTGCTCGCTGAGATCCGGCAGTTTGAAAAAGGCTTGGTATGACAGCTTAAACCGTTCAGCCTGCTTAGCATTAAGTTGATATTCAAGTAATACTAGCTCTAACTCTCGTGGCCCAATCACAAAGGCATCCATATCGACAATTGCTGATAATTGACCTTGTTGATGCAGCATTTGATCCCACCGTAGATCCATCATGATCGGTGAAAATATCGTGTTCTTTGACTCTGCTGCTTGTTCAAGAGCATGTTCAAGAATCGCATCAGGAATAAATGTTGAGTGTACATTAGCTAAAGAAATCAATGTTGCTTGCAGACTTTTTGACCACTTCTGTGGTTGAAACTTAGCATTATGAAACGCCCCCCAATTGACGCTCCGGTGTTGGTGAAGCTGAGCGATATGATCAGCCAGTTGATCAACCATAACTTCAGAGACATCTGCAGAGAAAATATCATCACCATCAAGGTAGGTGGCTAATACAAATGATGATGCCTCAGAGGCAATATATTCTGGAATAGTGAGTACACTTTGTTCTCCAACAAAGTGATAGACCTTATCGATATCAGCAAGTGAAGCAGGAAAGTCAGTTGCAAACAGACCATTCATACCTTGCCAAAAAGTAGAGTTGTCGACCGTTTCCTGATTGCACAGTTTTAATACCATCGGCCCATCAACCGTTTCACAACGCCAAAGCTGATGAGTACTATCTTCAAACTTAGCTTCAAAAGAACTTGCAGGCTTTAATAATTCCGGCAAGTCCCTTTGCTGTTGTTGATTTAAACCAGGGTAATTTACCAAGGTAATAAGTCACCATTGGTGTGCCAGAACGAACCGGTATTATCTAAATTTAATTCTTCTAATCGTGCAATCAAACCAGAAACTGATTCATCGGTATCAATCAAACCATTATGGCTGGTCATATCGGTTCGCACCCAACCTGGATGCAAAATTCCCACAGCAATGCCATAGGGTTTTAAATCGATGGATAATGACTTTCCTGCTGCATTCACAGCAGATTTAGACATACGATAACCATAACTGCCGCCTGAATCATTATCAGCAACTGAGCCCATACGGCTGGTGATAATACCCACTTTACTACCTTCACCAAGATTTTTTAGCAAAGCTTGTGTTGTTAATAATGGTCCAAGGCCGTTCACTACAAACATTTTGATGCTACTTTCAACTGCACTTTGGTCAAGCTCATCCATTGAAATACCATTCGCAATACCGGCATTATTAATTAGCCAATCAATGCTTCGCCCTTCTAGTGTTTTAGCTAAACCATTAAGGCTTTCTAAATCAGAGGTATCAACACCTTCAATCACTTCAACATTCAGCGCTTCTAACTCTGGCGAACTATGTCGGCATGTTGCAATAATATGTTTTCCCATCGCTGATAATTGCGTACAGAACTCAAGACCAATACCGCGATTACTTCCTGTTATTAATACTGTTTCAGTCATGTTATTTTCCCAAGAGTTTTATTTAATAAATTTCATCGTGTCATATGAAGGCGATAATACAATACCTTTTTCAGTGACAATAGCATCAATTAGTGTCGCTGGTGTGACATCAAATGCAGGGTTAACTGCTGCAGTGCCTTCTGGCGCAATCTGTTGACCTTGCAACATAGTCACTTCCTCTGCTGCGCGTTGCTCTATCGGTATTTCATCTCCACTATGCAATGTCCAATCAATGGTTGATGTCGGCGCTACTACCATCATTTTTACATTATGATATTTAGCCAAAATAGCCAACATATAGGTACCGACTTTATTCGCGACATCACCGTTAGCAGTAATGCGGTCAGCTCCTACAATTACCCAGTCTAATTGCCCTGATGCCATTAAGGCGGCGGCAGCTCCTTCAGCCTGCAATGTCACAGGGATATTATCTTGTTGCAACTCCCAAACAGTCAGCCGTGAACCTTGCAACCAAGGCCGTGTCTCATCGGCATAAACGTGACTAATTTTACCATCGGCATAACCTTGTCGGATAACTCCCAATGCCGTACCAAAACCACCAGTTGCTAATGCACCCGCATTACAATGGGTTAAAACCACATTATCTTCCGCTAACAAATCAGCACCTAATTTACCCATGGCGTGATTCGCAGCAATATCTTCACTATGAATATCATGTGCTTGCTTTAATAAAACAGCTTCGGCTGGCTCATTATCTGGCAAAGTCATATAAATCTGCCTCATTCGCTCAATTGCCCAATGTAAATTAACCGCTGTCGGTCGCGACTCAGACAGATGTGCCAATGGTGCAGTCATTGCCTGTTTCCAATTTACACCAGCAGTATCCCATGCATGTCTAGCTGCCAAAACCACACCATAAGCAGCAGTGATTCCTATTGCTGGCGCGCCTCGTACAACCATATCCGTTATGGCAGCCGCGACATCATCAGAATGTTCATAATCCAGCCAAACTTGTTGCAATGGCAATTGGCGCTGATCAAGCAAACACAGTCTATTTACTTGCCACTTTATGGGTTGAATAGAATCAAATTGTTTATCCAATGTCATCTCCTGTCGATGCCGGTTATAATCATGCTCATGAAAAAAGTCGATCTTATTATACATGCACGCTGGGTAGTTCCAGTTGATGCAAAAAACTCGGTGTTAGAACTTCATTCTGTCGTGATTAATGCAGGCTGTATTGTCGCCATCATCAGTCAAGATAAAGCCAAGCAGAAATACACGGCAACGATAGAACAACATCTTGATAATCACTGCATAATGCCTGGCTTAATTAATAATCACGCTCATACTGCCATGTCCTTATTACGAGGCTTGGCAGATGATTTACCGCTAATGACATGGTTAAACGATCATATATGGCCGGCAGAAAAACAATGGGTCAGTGATAGCTTTGTTGAAGCGGGTTCCGAACTTGCCATTGCTGAAATGCTACGTGGTGGCACCACCTGTTTTAACGATATGTATTTCTTTCCCGATGCGACAGCACGCGTAGTTGATCAAACCGGCATTCGCGCTAGCTTAGGTATGGTGGTTATTGATTTCCCAACCGCTTGGGCAGCAGATGCCGAAGAATACTTACATAAGGGCCAACAACTACACGATCATTACCGCCATCATTCACGAATTACCACCGCTTACGCACCTCATGCACCTTACACAGTATCGGATGCCGCTTTAACCGCCGTAATGACTAACGCAGAAGAATTAGATCTTCCTATTCATATGCATATCCATGAAACTGCCGATGAAATTAGCCAAAGCATTGAAACCTACGGCGTACGCCCACTTGAACGTTTAAAAAACTTAGGTTTATTATCGCCTCGTTTGATTGCTGTTCATATGACGCAACTAACTGATGAAGAAATTCAGTGGTGTGCTGATGCCGGCGTACACATAGCTCATTGCCCAGAATCAAACTTAAAACTTGCTAGCGGCTTTAGTCCTATTGCCAAATTAGCTAAAAAAGGTATCAACATTACTATTGGTACTGATGGTGCAGCATCAAACAATGATCTCGATATGTTTGCTGAAATGCGACAAGCAGCCATCCTTGCCAAAGCAGTTGCACAAGATGCCACGGCAATTCCGGCTGAAACAGCATTAAAAATGGCCACGATCAATGCGGCAAAATCATTAGGTATTGACCATGTCACAGGCTCACTCAAAAAAGGTAAATCGGCCGATATTATTGCCGTCGATTTTTCTGACGTAGAAAGCAGCCCTTGTTATGACGTTATTTCTCAATTAGTTTATGCAACAGGTCGTCATCAAGTCAGCGATGTATGGGTGGAAGGCGCGCATCTATTAAAAGATCGTCAGCTAACCACGATTAACGAAACAAAAATTATTGAAACTGCACAACAATGGGCAACAAAAATAAGGCACACAGATTAATGACACACTCACAAAGCAATGTTGATCCTAATGAAGTAGCAAAATTTGATGCTCTTGCTAATGGTTGGTGGGATCAAGAAGGTGAATCTAAACCGCTGCATCAGATTAACCCGCTTCGCCTAGGTTTTATCGAAGCACGCGTCAAACTTGATGGACAAGATGTTATCGATGTTGGCTGTGGTGGCGGCATTTTATCTGAAGCCTTGACCAAAGCAGGTGCCAATACAACAGGCATTGATATGGGTGAACAGCCACTCAATATTGCCAAGCTTCATGCATTAGAAGCGGGCTTAACCGTTAACTACGAGCAAATCACTGCCGAACAAAAAGCACAACAATCTGCTGAACAATTCGATGTAGTTACTTGCATGGAGATGCTAGAACCTGTCTCTTATACACATCTGACGCTGCCGACGATCTACT
>CAJXPP010000022.1 GCA_913058195.1 uncultured Gammaproteobacteria bacterium
CTACGTGACCAATTGTTCCCACATTGACATGTGGTTTATTACGTTCAAATTTTTCCTTGGACATTTCGTCTACCTCATCTTAACTATATATTATCTTGTCTTACTTACGACTACATCAGTCACGTTATTTGGTGCTTCTGCATACCGAGAGAACTCCATAGAGTATGTCGCTCGACCTTGCGTTGCAGAACGCAAATCTGTTGCATAACCGAACATTTCGGCTAATGGCACTTCAGCATTTATAATCTTACCGCCAGCGGAATCATCCATTCCATTCACTAGTCCACGTCGACGACTCAGGTCTCCCATTACGTCACCCATGAAATCTTCTGGGGTCACAACCTCAATCTTCATCATTGGTTCAAGTAGTGCTGGTTCAGCATCTAAGGCACCATTTCTAAACCCTAGAGAACCGGCAACTTTAAACGCCATCTCATTTGAATCTACATCATGATAAGAACCGTCGAACAATGTTACCTTAACATCTTCAACTGGGTAGCCGGCTATTACACCATTTTTCATCTGCTCTTGTATACCTTTATCTACAGATGTTATGAATTCTTTTGGAACTGATCCACCAACAATGGCATTTTCAAAGGTATAACCGGCACCAGGCTTTTGTGGTTCGAGACGCAGCCAAACATGACCATACTGGCCTTTCCCGCCAGACTGGCGCACAAATTTACCTTCAGATTCTACTGTTTTACGGATCGTTTCACGGTATGCTACTTGTGGGGCACCAACGTTAGCACCAACACTGAATTCACGCTTCAATCGATCAACAATAATATCTAGATGTAATTCACCCATACCAGCAATAATAGTTTGAGCTGACTCTTCATCTGTTGAAACTCTGAAAGAAGGGTCTTCTTTTGCTAGCTTACCTAGCGCTATACCCATTTTTTCTTGATCGGCAACAGTTCGTGGTTCAATAGCAACAGAAATTACCGGCTCAGGAAAATCCATACGCTCTAGCGTAATAATATGATTGGGGTCGCAAAGTGTATCACCTGTGGTGGTATCTTTTAGACCAATTGCTGCAGCAATATCACCTGCTGATACTTCACTAATTTCTTCACGGCTATTACTGTGCATTTGCACTATTCGGCCAATACGTTCTTTCTTGCCTTTAACAGGATTGAATAGCGCATCGCCTGATTTTAGTACACCAGAATATACACGGAAAAAAGTCAGTGTACCTACAAATGGATCAGTAGCAATTTTGAATGCCAATGCAGCGAAAGGTTGCTCATCATTAGCCGGTCGGTTACCAACTGTTTCATCCTTATCATCAAGGATACCAGTAATCGCTGGAACATCTTCTGGGGATGGCATATATTCAACAACAGCATCAAGCATCGCTTGAACACCTTTGTTCTTGAAAGCTGACCCACAGAATGTTGGCACGATAATATTTTCTAATGTTTGTTGACGAATGCCATCTTTTATTTCTTGCTCTGTAAGTTCGCCGTCTTCCAGATATTTATCCATTAACTCTTCATTGGCTTCCGCAGCAGACTCAATCAATAATTCACGGTACTTTTCACATTCAGCCAACATTTCTGGGGCGATTTCACGGGCTTCATAACTGACACCCATGTCTTCATCATTCCAATAGATGGCTTTCATGCGAATTAGATCAACAACACCTTCAAATTCTTCTTCAGAACCAATAGGGAGTTGCATCGGCACAGGATTTGCGCCAAGGCGAGTTTTGATTTGTTCTATTACGCGGAGGAAGTCAGCACCTGAGCGATCCATCTTATTGATGAATGCCATGCGTGGTACTTTATATTTATTAGCTTGTCGCCATACTGTTTCAGACTGCGGTTCTACACCACCAACAGCACAAAATACAGCTACGGCACCATCAAGTACTCGTAGTGAACGCTCGACTTCAATGGTGAAGTCAACGTGTCCTGGAGTATCAATAATATTAATTCGGTGTTGAGGAAATTGCTTATCCATTCCTGACCAGAAACATGTAGTAGCAGCAGAGGTGATTGTTATTCCACGCTCCTGCTCTTGTTCCATCCAGTCCATAGTAGCAGCGCCATCATGAACCTCACCGATCTTATGAGAAATACCTGTGTAAAAAAGCACGCGCTCAGTTGTCGTAGTTTTACCTGCGTCAATATGAGCCATGATACCAATGTTACGATATCGATTTAGAGGGGTGCTTCGCGCCACAATCGGTACTCTATAAGTTAATTAATATTGTTAAAGAACGGTGTTACTGCTTGTACATTTTTAAGGGCTACCGAAGTAGCCCTTAGATTAAAATCGGAAGTGAGAGAATGCCTTGTTGGCATCTGCCATTCGATGTGTATCTTCTTTCTTCTTAACTGCTGAACCTTTACCATCAAATGCATCGCCTAATTCACCGGCTAAACGCATAGACATAGATTTTTCACCACGTTTACGTGCTGCTTCAGATAACCAACGCATTGCTAAAGCTACGCGACGTTCTGGGCGAACTTCAACAGGCACTTGATATGTAGCACCACCAACACGACGTGATTTAACTTCAACCATAGGTTGAATATTATCTAGAGCTTGTTGAAAAATCTCCAAGCCATTAGCGCCTTTAGTATCTGCAACAGAATCAATTGCAGTATAAGCAATTTTTTCAGCAACTGATTTTTTACCATCTTGCATGATGATATTAATAAATTTAGCCAATCCAATGTTATGGAACTTTGGATCTGGCAGTACTTCACGTTTGGCAACAACCCTTCTTCTTGGCATGTCTCTTTCCTAATTCTTTATTTAAGCTAGTCGTTATTAACGGCTATTATTTCGGACGTTTAGCACCGTATTTAGAACGGCCTTGTCGACGTGCAGCAACACCAGATGTATCTAGCGCACCACGTACAGTGTGATAACGCACACCCGGTAAATCTTTAACACGACCACCACGAATCAATACGACCGAATGCTCTTGTAAGTTATGACCTTCACCACCGATGTACGATGTAACTTCGAAACCATTAGTTAAACGAACACGAGCTACTTTACGCATAGCCGAGTTAGGTTTCTTAGGTGTAGTTGTATATACACGAGTACATACGCCACGACGCTGAGGACACGCCTGCAATGCAGGAACGTTATTCTTTTTCTTTTGCTTCAATCTAGGTTTACGAACCAATTGATTAATTGTTGCCATTGATTTACAGCCTTACATATATTCAAATTTGGTAAGCCAGCTCATCAAAGCTATCGTCTTACCTATAAAAACCAGACCACAATTCAACAATGGGCCTGACAAAGAAGAGGGATCATACTACTTAATCTACTATTGATCAAGCCATCTTTTCCTTCATAATTAATAAGTTCTCACCTAAGCCAGAATTAACTAGCCTAGGCGAGCCTTATTATAAAATGAAAGTTATGATGTGCTTTCGATTTCCTCGTTAGTGCTCTCAGCTTTTACCGCTGATTTGGTGCTTTTTTCAGGTTTAGCTACCACTTTATTTCCATAACGTTTACGGAAACGTTCTTTGTGATAAGCCAAGCCTGTACCTGCTGGTATTAGTCGACCTACGATTACATTTTCTTTTAAGCCACGTAATGGATCACGTTTACCTGTTACAGCAGCATCCGTTAGTACACGTGTTGTTTCTTGGAATGATGCCGCTGAGATAAACGAATCAGTTGCAAGTGATGCTTTAGTAATACCTAGTAGCATATGGCTAAATGAGGCTTCCATTTTACCTTCAGCACGCATCTTATCATTTGCTTCCAATAAGGTGTCATGCTCAATTTGCTCACCTTTAAGGAATAAAGTATCACCAACCGATGTAATTTCAACTTTACGCAGCATTTGACGCACAATCACTTCAATGTGTTTATCGTTAATTTTTACACCTTGTAAACGATACACCTCTTGTACTTCAGCTACCATGTAGTTAGCTAGTGCAAATACACCTTTTAGACGTAAAATATCATGTGGATCTTCCGGTCCATCAACAACTAATTCACCTTTTTCAATGTGCTCACCTTCAAACACTGAAATATGGCGCCATTTAGGGATCAGTTCTTCATGAACCTCACCTTCTTTAGGTGTAATAACTAATCGTTGCTTACCTTTAGTTTCTTTACCGAAGCTAATCGTTCCTGAGATTTCTGCCATCAATGCAGGATCTTTAGGTTTACGCGCTTCAAATAAATCTGCAACACGCGGTAGACCACCGGTAATATCACGCGTTTTACTACTTTCTTGCGGGATACGCGCTAGTACATCACCGATACCAATATTAGCACCATCAGTAACGGTTACAATCGCGCCTCCTGGTAAGAAGTATTCTGCAGGAATATCAGTGCCAACGATAAACATGTCATTGCCATCTCCATCCACCAATTTAACCATTGGTCGCATATCTTTTGCAGCCGCTGCACGCTGTTTAGGTTCACGAACAATTAAGCTTGTTAAACCAGTAACTTCATCAACTTGCTTATCAACTGTTATACCTTCAACTAAATCTTTAAGCTCAACAAGACCAGCTACCTCAGTTACAACTGGATGCGTATGCGGGTCCCATGTTGCTACTATTTGTCCTGATTCAACAGCTTCATTATCTGCTACTGTAATTTCAGAACCGTAAGGGATCTTATAACGTTCACGTTCGCGGCCATTATCATCAATTAAGTGCAACTCACCTGAACGTGAGACGGCGATAAATTTACCACTTGAATGCTGAACAGACTTGATGTTGTGGAAGCGAATATTACCTTTGAATTTCAAAGATACATTATTATCTGCAGCAGTACGTGATGCAGCACCACCAATGTGGAAGGTACGCATTGTTAACTGTGTACCAGGTTCACCGATAGATTGTGCAGCAATAACACCGACTGCCTCACCTTGGTTAATCAAATGGCCTCGACCTAAGTCACGACCATAACATTGGGCACATACACCGTGGCGAGATTGACATGTAATTGCTGAACGAACTAGAACTTCATCAATACCTGCAAGTTCTAGATGCGTAATCGAAGCTTCATCCATCAGTGTTCCAGCAGCGATAACTACTTCAGAATTATCTGAGCTCATTACATCAAGTGCTGTTACACGACCTAAAACACGCTCACCTAATGGCTCTACAACATCACCACCTTCAATGATTGGTGACATAATAACGCCATCTTCAGTTCCACAATCTTCTTCAACAACAACAAGATCTTGTGATACATCGACTAAACGACGTGTTAGGTAACCTGAGTTCGCAGTTTTCAAAGCGGTATCAGCCAGACCTTTACGAGCACCATGAGTGGAGATAAAGTATTGAAGTACGTCCAAACCTTCACGGAAATTCGCGGTGATTGGTGTTTCGATGATTGAACCATCAGGCTTAGCCATCAAGCCACGCATACCTGCTAACTGTCGAATTTGAGCAGCAGAACCACGCGCTCCAGAATCTGCCATCATATAGATAGAGTTCATAGATTGCTGTGTAACTTCATTACCCTCGGCATCAATAACAGTATCAGCACCAAGGCCATCCATCATCGCTTTCGCAATTTGGTCATTGGTACGCGACCAGATATCGATAATTTTGTTGTAACGCTCACCATCTGTTACCAAACCAGATGCATATTGCGTTGCAATCTCTTCAACTTCAGCTTCTGCTTTAGCCAAGATATCAGCTTTAGATGCTGGAATTACCATATCATCAACACCAACTGATGCACCTGATTTAGTGGCTTGAGTAAAGCCAAGGTACATAAGTTGATCAGCAAAGATAACGGTGTCTTTCAAACCTAAACGTCGGTAACTAGTATTAACTAAGTCTGCAATTGCTTTCTTAGTCATTGAGCGGTCAACTACTGAAAACGGTAAGCCTGTAGGAACAACATCAAATAACATCGCACGACCCACTGTCGTATTGACACGGATAGTCTTAGTTTGCTCAGGTTCAGGCAAAGTAACATCAGTTTCTTCAATACGAACTGTAATTTTTGCGTGTAGCGATACTTCATTATTATAGTAAGCACGTTTCAATTCAGCTACATCGGCAAATTTAAGGCCTTCACCTTTTTCATTCACAAGTTCACGTGACATATAGTACAAACCAAGTACAACATCTTGTGAAGGAATGATTACAGGTTCACCATTTGCAGGAGACAAAATATTATTTGTCGCCATCATTAATGAACGAGCTTCTAATTGTGCTTCTAATGACAATGGTACGTGTACCGCCATTTGGTCACCATCAAAATCGGCATTAAACGCGCCACAAACTAAAGGATGGAGCTGAATCGCTTTACCTTCAATCAGTAATGGTTCAAACGCTTGGATACCTAATCTATGTAGTGTAGGTGCACGGTTCAACATGATTGGATGTTCACGAATAACATCTTCAAGAATGTCCCACACTTCAGGACCTTCACGTTCAACCATTTTCTTAGCAGCTTTAATCGTTGTTGCTAAGCCTTTACGCTCTAATTTTCCGTAGATAAATGGTTTGAATAATTCCAATGCCATTTTCTTAGGTAGTCCACATTGATGTAATTTCAAATATGGACCAACTACGATTACAGAACGACCAGAGTAATCTACACGTTTACCAAGTAAGTTTTGACGGAAACGACCTTGCTTACCCTTGATCATATCAGCCAATGATTTAAGCGGCATACGGTTTGTACCCGTAATTGCACGACCACGGCGACCGTTATCTAACAGTGCATCAACAGATTCTTGCAGCATACGCTTTTCATTTCGTACGATGATATCTGGTGCATTTAAATCTAATAAACGTTTTAAGCGGTTGTTACGGTTGATTACACGACGGTATAAGTCATTCAAATCAGATGTAGCAAAACGACCACCATCAAGTGGTACTAAAGGACGTAAATCAGGTGGAAGAATAGGTAAAACTTCCATTACCATCCATTCTGGTTTATTGCCAGAGTTTAGGAAGGCTTCCATTAGTTTTAAACGTTTTGTTAATTTTTTAATCTTAGTTTCAGATTTCGTTGCACCGATATCTTCACGAATACTTTCGATTTCTTTATTTAAGTCAATATTACGAAGTAAGTGTTGAACAGCTTCTGCACCCATACGCGCATCAAACTCATCACCGTACTCTTCAACAGCATTTAAGTATGTTTCATCAGACATCAATTGACCCACTTCAAGTGGTGTCATGCCTGGATCTACAACCATAAATGCTTCAAAGTACAATACACGCTCGATATCACGTAACGTCATATCTAAGAATGACGAAATACGAGATGGCAGTGATTTCAAGAACCAAATGTGTGCAACTGGGCTTGCTAATTCAATGTGCGCCATACGTTCACGACGTACTTTAGCCACTGTAACTTCTACGCCACATTTTTCACAGATAACTCCGCGATGTTTTAAGCGCTTGTATTTACCACATAAACATTCGTAATCTTTAACTGGGCCAAAGATCTTACAACAGAATAAACCTTCGCGTTCCGGTTTAAATGTACGGTAGTTAATTGTTTCTGGTTTTTTAACTTCACCAAAAGACCATGATCTCATCATTTTAGGTGAGGCAAGGCCAATTCGTATCGCATCAAACTCATCTGATGGTGTTTGTTGCTTTAACAGATTAAGTAAGTCTTTCATGTTTCATTCTCCGCTGCCCTATTACAGGCAATAGTTGGATTATCAGTACTAACGTTGTAGTTCAATATTGCTTTAGTCTTCAACTAACTCAATATCAATACCAAGAGAACGAATCTCATGAGTTAATACTTTGAATGATTCAGGCATGCCTGCATCCATTCGATAATCACCATCCACGATATTTTTGTAGATTCGAGTACGACCTTGAACATCATCTGATTTCACAGTTAACATTTCTTGAAGTGTATATGCTGCACCATAAGCTTGTAGTGCCCATACTTCCATTTCACCGAAACGCTGTCCACCAAACTGAGCTTTACCACCTAATGGTTGTTGCGTTACTAGGCTATAAGGACCAGTAGAACGTGCATGCATTTTGTCATCAACTAAGTGATTCAGTTTCAACATATGCATATAACCAACTGTAACAGGACGATCAAAGACGTCACCTGTTCGGCCATCAATCAACTGTGCTTGTCCACTACGTGGTAGACCTGCTAATTCAAGCATATCTTTGATTTCTGTTTCTTTCGCGCCATCAAATACAGGGGTAGCCATTGGCACACCACCACGTAAGTTGTTAGCTAACTCAATTACTTCATCATCAGAAAGTGAATCTAAATCTTCTTGCTTGCCGCTTGTATTGTAAACCTTGCCTAAGAACTCACGAATATCAGCAATATCACGTTGCTCATCAAGCATATCAGCAATCTTGAAACCAAGACCTTTTGCAGCCCAACCTAAGTGAATCTCAAGAACCTGACCGATGTTCATTCGAGACGGTACACCCAATGGGTTTAATACGATGTCTACTGGACGTCCATCCGCAGTGTAAGGCATATCTTCAACTGGTACGATGTTAGAGATAACACCTTTATTACCATGACGACCGGCCATTTTATCACCAGGTTGAATACGACGTTTAACAGCAAGGAATACTTTAACCATGCGTTGAACACCTGCAGCTAAATCATGACCTGAAATTAATTTTTCTTTCTTAATTTCAAATTGATCATCCATATCTTGACGATATTGTTTGATTTGAACTGATGCTTGCTCTAATTGTGCATTTATCGTTTCAGATTCCATTTGAATCTCAAACCATTTGGCATGCTCAAGTTTAGCAAGGTAAGCCTTAGTGATTTTAGAACCTTTATCTAGACCCGGTGCTTTTACAGCTTCTTTACCAGATAAAGCTCGTTCTAAACGTGAGAATACGTCATCAACAATGATACGGTGTTGATCTTTAAGATCAGCACGTACTTTATCAAGTTCAGCTTTCTCAATCGCAATGGCACGTTCATCTTTGTCAACACCTTCACGTGTAAAGACTTGAACGTCAATAACGGTACCAAATGTGCTCGAAGGTACACGTAAAGACGAATCTTTAACGTCAGCTGCTTTCTCACCAAAGATGGCACGAAGTAGTTTTTCTTCTGGTGTTAATTGTGTCTCACCCTTAGGTGTTACTTTACCTACTAAGATATCACCAGGTTTAACTTCAGCACCTACATAAACGATACCAGACTCATCTAGCTTAGCTAGTGCGCCTTCGCTTACATTAGGAATATCACTAGTGATTTCCTCAGTACCTAATTTAGTATCTCGCGCTAAACAGTTAAGCTCTTGAATATGAATCGTTGTGAAACGATCTTCTTGAACAACTCGCTCAGAAACAAGAATTGAATCCTCAAAGTTATAACCATTCCAAGGCATGAATGCAATTAGGATATTTTGACCTAAAGCTAGCTCACCTTTATCGGTAGATGGGCCATCAGCAAGTACATCACCTTTAGCAATCACATCACCCGGCTTGACTAATGGGCGTTGGTTAATACATGTGCTTTGGTTAGAACGTGCGTATTTAATTAAGTTGTAGATATCTACACCTGAATCAGCATCACCCGCTTCAGCATCGTTAACACGAATAACAACACGGCTAGCATCAACAGAATCAACAAACCCGCCACGTTTTGCGACAACCATAACACCAGAGTCACGTGCTACTGCACGTTCCATACCTGTGCCTACTATCGGCTTTTCAGCTCGTAGTGTTGGCACTGCTTGACGTTGCATATTTGAGCCCATCAAGGCACGGTTAGCATCATCGTGCTCTAAGAATGGAATCAATGACGCAGCGACTGATACAACTTGACGTGGTGACACGTCCATATATTGCACTTGGTCAGCAGGCATCAATGAAAATTCATTTCTAAAACGACATGGCACCATATTGTCTAGAATTTGGTCATTGTCATCTAGATTAATAGTCGCCTGAGCAATTTTAAACTCACCTTCATCAATTGCTGACAAATAGGTGATGTCTTTAGTCGCTTTTCCATCAATAACTTTACGATATGGAGTCTCAATGAAACCATATTCATTAGTGCGTGCATAGATTGCCATTGAGTTGATCAAACCGATGTTTGGTCCCTCAGGCGTTTCAATTGGACAAACACGACCATAGTGAGTTGGATGTACGTCACGAACCTCAAAACCAGCTCGTTCACGTGTCAAACCACCTGGACCTAAAGCAGAAATACGACGTTTATGTGTTACTTCGGATAATGGATTATTTTGATCCATAAACTGAGATAACTGACTTGAACCGAAGAACTCTTTGATTGCAGCAGCAACAGGTTTTGCATTTATCAATTGTTGCGGCATTAAGCCTTCAGATTCAGCAATACTTAGACGTTCACGAACAGCACGTTCAACACGTACCAAACCAACACGAAATTGGTTTTCAGCCATTTCACCAACGCTACGTACACGACGATTACCAAGATGATCAATATCATCAACAATGCCGTGACCGTTACGAATTGATAGTAATTCAAGCAATACATCTACAATATCTTGTTTAGATAAGATGCCTTCGCCTTCAAGTTCTTCACTGCCTAAACGGCGATTGAACTTCATACGACCTACTGCTGATAAATCATAACGTTCTGTCGCAAAGAACAGGTTAGTGAATAAGTTTTTAGCAGATTCTTCTGTAGGTGGCTCACCTGGACGCATCATTCGATAGATTTCAACTTTAGCTTCTAAAGCAGTTTTTGTATCATCTAAACGTAATGTGTCAGAAATATACGGACCCTTATCTAAGTCATTAGAGTAGATAACTTCAACCGATTTAGTATCAAAACGCTCGAATACTTCTAAGACTTCTTCAGTGATTTCGTCATTTGCAGACAGTATTAATTCACCACTATCGGTATCGATCATATCTTTTGATATAACACGACCGATTAAGTAGCTAGCAGGAACTATCAGGCTAGTCATGCCCGCTTTTTCCATTTGGCGAATATGACGGCCAGTAATTTGATTATCAGCTTCAACAATCATTTTACCTTCTTGCGTACTAATATCGCAGGGTACTGTTTGACCACGTAAACGTTGAGGAATCAACGCTAACTCAAAGTCATCACCTTTTTTGGTGAAGGTATCATGGTCGAAGAAGAGATCTAATATTTCTTCATTATTAAACTCAAGTGCATGTAGTAGTACTGTTGCAGGCAATTTACGACGACGATCGATACGAACAAAAACACCGTCTTTGTGATCGAACTCAAAGTCTAACCATGAACCACGGTAAGGGATAACGCGAGCGTTAAACAGAATCTTACCTGATGAATGAGACTTACCTTTATCACTGTCGAAAAATACACCTGGTGAACGATGTAACTGAGATACGATAACGCGTTCAGTACCGTTGATAACAAAGTTACCTTTCTCAGTCATTAATGGGATTTCGCCCATATAGACTTCCTGCTCTTTAATGTCTTTTACAACTTTAGATTTTGCAGGGGCATCTTTATCATAAATGACAAGACGCATTTTAACTCTTAGAGGTGCAGCATACGTGACACCACGTAACTGACATTCTTTAACATCAAATGATGGAGTACCTAATCGGTAGCTAACATATTGTAATTCCGCTTTGCCCGTATGGCTTTTAATTGGAAGCACAGAACTAAAGGCAGCGTGCAAACCTTTAGAGATACGGTCGTCAGCAGCAACGCTATGTTGTAGAAATTCTTGGTAAGAATCTACTTGCGTAGCTAGTAAATTAGGAACATTCAAGACACTTGGGCGTTTGCCAAAATCTTTACGAATCCGTTTTTTCTCGGTAAACGTATAAGCCATTTATTACACCTCAGAGAACATCTTTAATTAATATGGTTATCAATTAAAGAAATTGTAATATTGTTTGGGTGGTCAGATATAAGCATAACTGACCAGTAACGGAAAAAGGCCGGTGGTTAAAACCACCAGCCAGTTTCTATATCGCAACGATTAAGCTGTTGCGATCAAGCGAATGCTTATTTAAGTTCAGCAGTCGCACCAGCTTCAGTAAGCTGTTTAAGTACATCTTCAGCTTCAGCTTTTTCAGCAGCTTCTTTAACAGAAACAGGAACGCTTTCTACCATGCCTTTAGCTTCTTTCAAGCCAAGACCTGTGATAGCACGAACTGCTTTGATTACAGAAACTTTGTTATCGCCGAAGCTTGTCATAACAACGTCAAATTCAGTTTGTTCTGCAGCAGCAGCGCCAGCATCAGCACCGCCAGCAGCAGCAGCAGCTACAGGAGCAGCAGCAGTTACGCCAAATTTTTCTTCCATTGCTTCAATTAAATCTACAACTTCAACTACAGTCATATTAGAAATTGCTTCTAAGATATCGTCTTTAGATACAGCCATTTTATTTTCCTATTTTCAAGCTTACAGAATTATTAACACGTCTTAACTCTCTTATGAGATTAAGCCGCTTCTTTAGCATCGCGGATAGCCGCGACAGTACGAACCATTTTGCTAGTCGGAGCAACCAAAGTACGAACAAATTTCTCAATCGGTGCTTTCATAGTACCCATAAGAATAGCAATAGCTTGATCCTTAGTAGGCATTTTAGCTAGCTTCTCAATATCAGTAGCAGGTAATAACTTGCCACCTAGAGAAACCATTTTGATTTCTAGATTTTTGTTTTCTTTGGAAAAACTTCCCATAACACGTGCTACTGCACCTGGATCTTCTTGCGAAAAACCAAATACTAAAGGTCCCGTCATTCCATCTTGCATGCAAGCGAAATCAGTTCCTTCAACAGCGCGTTTAGCTAGTGTATTTCTTACAACACGTAAATAAACATTCTCATTTCGTGCTGCTACACGTAGCTCAGTCATGTCTGTAACAGACAACCCATGATATTCTGCTGCAACAGCAGAATATGCACTAGAAGCTATTTCAGCGACCTCAGCAACTACGGCTTTCTTACCTTCAAGATTCATTGCCACCTAAGTTATCCTCCTTAGGAATCACTAAATTTATATAGTGATTGTTGCTAAAAAGAAGAGATATTTCTCTTCCACCTATACGGTATTCAACGTCAGAAATTCTGTAGCTGAACCCGTCTGCGTAGGCCAAAAGCACGGATGCAATTGATTAAATTCACATACCTACGGTCTTAGACGACTCGATACAGACAAGCTGTATCGAGCGGTCCAATTTTTTTAGTAAATCTACTTATTTAGCTAAGAAAGATTTATCTAAAGTAAGACCAGCACCCATGGTGCTAGAAACACTAATACGTTTGAAGTAAATACCTTTTGCAGAACTTGGCTTCAATTTGTTTAAATCATCTAATAATGCTTCTAAGTTTTGGCGTAAAGCTGCAACTTCAAAACTAGCATTACCGATTGTACAGTGAAGAATACCTGCTTTATCTGTGCGGTAACGTACTTGACCAGCTTTTGCATTTTTAACTGCTTCAGCAACATTTGGCGTCACAGTACCAACTTTAGGGTTAGGCATTAAACCACGTGGGCCTAAAACTTGACCTAATGTACCAACAACGCGCATTGCATCTGGAGAAGCGATAACAACATCGAAATCCATATTGCCTGCTTTAATAGATGCAGCAAGATCATCGAAACCAACAATATCAGCACCAGCGGCAGTTGCAGCTTCAGCATTTGCACCTTGTGCGAATACAGCAACACGAACAGTTTTACCTGTTCCGTTTGGCAATACTGTTGAGCTACGAACAACTTGATCAGATTTACGAGGATCAACACCTAAGTTAATAGCAACGTCAATTGACTCAACAAATTTTGCTGATGCATGTTCTTTAATAAATGCTAATGCTTCATCTACTGGATGTAGTGAACCTGCAGTTAATTTCTCGCGAATAGCAAGACCTCTTTTACCCATAGCCATTATACAACGCCCTCTGTGTTCAAACCCATACTGCGAGCAGTACCAGCAACTGTTCTTACTGCAGCATCCATATCAGATGCTGTAAGATCAGGCATTTTAATCGTTGCAATTTCTTCTAACTGCGCACGGCTTACAGTACCTACTTTTTCAGTATTTGGTTGACCACTACCACTTTTAAGACCAGCAGCTTTTAAAAGCAATACTGCTGCAGGTGGTGTTTTAGTGATGAATGTGAAACTTTTATCACTAAATACTGTAATCACAACAGGAACAGGTAGACCTGACTCCATGCTTTGTGTTTTAGCATTGAATGCTTTACAGAATTCCATGATATTCACACCATGTTGACCTAATGCAGGACCAACAGGGGGACTTGGATTTGCCGCACCAGCTGGCACTTGCAGCTTGATGTAGGCATCTATTTTTTTAGCCATTATTAACTCCTAAACGGGTACAATCGCCTTTCGGCTCCCCAGTAACAAACCAGCTAATGCTGGATAATATTCTTTATTTAGCCTTTTGCAACCTGGCCAAATTCAAGTTCAACAGGTGTAGATCGTCCAAAGATGACCACTTCAACACGCATTGTACTTTTTTCGTAATTTACTTCTTCAACAACACCAGTGAAGTCATTAAATGGTCCATCAGTTACGCGGACTACCTCACCTGGTTCGAACAAGACTTTAGGTCGTGGACTATCCACACCTTCTTGAACGCGTTGTAAAATTTGATTCGCTTCTGCTTCAGTTATTGGTGCTGGGCGATCGCCTGACCCACCAATAAAACGAAGAACACGAGGAATATCATTGACAACATGCCATGTTTCATCATCCATTTCCATGTTAACTAACACATAGCCAGGGAAGAATTTACGTTCACTACGTCGTTTTTGACCTTCACGCATTTCTACTACTTCTTCAGTAGGTACTAAAACCTCACCGAACTTTTCTTGTAGCCCAAAACGTTCTATGCGTTCTTCAAGAGAACGCTTAACTTGTGCTTCATAATTAGAAAAAGCTTGAATTACATACCAATGTTTACTCATTATTCAACCTTTATACTGTTAGAGCGCGAACGGCCCAAGCCAACAATGAATCCACTGCCCACAACATAACTGCAGCCACCATTACCATAACGATAACCAGTAATGTTGTTCTTACAGTTTCTTGTCGTGTAGGCCAAACGACCTTACGTACTTCTACCTGAGTATCACGAATATAACTCATTGCAGTTGCACCTACTGTTGATTTAGATGCAATAAACAAAGAAAGCCCAGCTGCAACAAGCAAGCCAAGCACTCTGAGCAGATTAGAATACTCTGCATAGGTATAAAACAAAGCAATCGCAGAGGCCATTATGACCACTGCGATTACTAATTTGATATTATCTGCCATTTTATTATGTTCGTCTATTATGTATCTTTAGTGAAAACAAGAATGGCAGGCCAGGAGGGAATCGAACCCCCAACCTACGGTTTTGGAGACCGTCGCTCTGCCAATTGAGCTACTGGCCTAACATATGCTCTCGAATGATTGACGACTCCAAAAATCGCCAACCAAGAACCCTTCTACTTACTACTCTGTAATCTTACTAACAACGCCGGCGCCAACTGTACGGCCACCTTCACGAATAGCAAAACGTA
>CAJXPP010000023.1 GCA_913058195.1 uncultured Gammaproteobacteria bacterium
AGCGTCAGATGTGTATAAGAGACAGGTGCTGATTTAGTTAAACCGGGCGGCGATGTATTTTTATCGACTCTTAATCGCCACCCAAAAGCTTATTTATTAGCCGTTATCGGTGCAGAATATATAATGAAAATGCTGCCAAAAGGCACCCATGATTATAAGCGTTTTATCAAGCCTTCTGAAATGGCCAAATGGTGCCGACAAGCAGGATTAGAAGTCCAAGACATAACAGGCTTAACTTATAACCCCCTCAGCAAAGAATATTCTTTGGGCGATGATGTAAAAGTGAATTACTTAATGCACTGTAAAAAAGCGACTGACTAAATGCGTGACTTCTCAGCCGTATTATTTGATCTCGATGGCACATTAGTTGATACCGCACCCGACTTGGCATTTGCATTAAATTCGGTATTAGAAGAACAAGGCAAGCCTACTCTGCCCTATGAGCTGATTCGTCCTGTAGCAAGTAATGGTGCAGTTGGCCTGCTCAATCTTGGCTTCGGCATTTCAGGGGATGATGATATTTTGCCACCGCTTCGGGCACGCTTACTGGAGATATATCAAGATAATATCACTCGTGAATCGAAGCTGTTTGAAGGTATGGAACAAGTGATCACCGCTTTAGAAAAAGCCGATATCACGTGGGGCATAATCACCAATAAACCGGCATTTTTAACCGACCCACTGGTTAAAGCTTTACAATTAACTCACCGCGCGGCATGCGTAGTCAGTGGTGATACCACAGCACATAGCAAGCCACATCCTGCACCCATGCTTCATGCATGCAAAGTAATCAATCACTCTGCTGAAAGTTGTATTTATATAGGTGATGCCGCTCGCGATATTGAAGCAGGCAAAAATATCAATATGCAAACCGTGGCCGCACTGTATGGCTATGTCGATGCTGATGATAATCCAGCTGACTGGAATGCCGATTTTTCAATTGAACACCCTCTTGATATTTTAAAATGGCTTTAAATTCAATTTTAAGCTTTATTGAGCACCACCAGCTGCTATTTATTATTGGCTCAGCCAGTGTTGTAGTGGGTATTGTCATCGGCCTATTGCTACGTAATAGCAAAATCCGTACTTTGCAGTCTCGCAATACCGAGCTAGAACTCAGATTAGAATTAGAGCATAAAAACAAAGACCAGCTTGATGTTATTCTTGACCAAACACGTGACCAACTCGCCAATACGTTTAATCAATTATCCGAACAAGCTTTAAATCAAAACAATAGCCAATTCCTAAGACTTGCTGAAGAAAACCTAAAACGATTTCAAAGCCAAGCCAAGGCCGAGTTAGGCTCAAAAGAGCAAGCCATCGAGCAAATGCTCAAACCAATTAATGATGCCTTGCAGCAAACAAGCAAACAGATCCACAATATCGAAAAAGAACGCAAAGAGGCTTACGGTAGTTTAACCTCCACCATCACTCAAATGGCACAAAGCCAACAGCAATTACAGCAAGAAACTCAAAACCTTGTACAAGCCTTACGTCGACCTGAAGTACGTGGCCAATGGGGCGAAATGACATTACGTCGCTTAGCTGAACTGAGTGGCATGGTGGCACATTGTGATTTTTACGAACAAACGCATACCGCAACTGATACTGGTGCAATCCGCCCCGATATGATTGTACGTCTGCCTGAAAAGCGTGAAATTATTGTCGATGCAAAAACCCCGCTTGATGCTTATTTATCAGCCATTCAAGCCAAAGATGATACTACTCGAAAACTAGAAATGAAGCGACATGCTCAAATCATTCGTAGTCGTGTTAAGGAACTTGCACGAAAAAACTACTGGGCAGAATATTCACGTTCACCTGAGTTTGTGGTGTTATTTATTCCCGGCGAACAGTTCCTATCGGCCGCCTTAGAAATTGATTCCAGCTTGCTTGAAGATAGCATGAGCCAAAACATCATCCTCGCGACACCGACAAACTTTGTCGCGCTACTTCGTGCCGTATCATATGGTTGGAAACAACAATCGCTTGCCGACAATGCCGAAGTAATTCGTGAATTAGGTGAAACCTTATACAAACGCCTATCGGTATTTGGTAACCACCTAAGCAAATTGGGTAGTAGCCTTGGCAATAGCGTTAACCACTTTAATAGTGCCGTTGGCTCATTAGAGCGGCAAGTATTACCCGGCGCTCGCAAATTTACCGAAATGGGAATCAGTAGTAAAAGTGACATTGGCGACCTGCCTCCCATCGAACAGCAACCCCGACAAGTGCAAAACCTAAACGATGAGTGAAGTTCAGATTGATATAAACCACGCTTATGACTATTGCCAAAGTTTGGCTAAGTCACATTATGAAAATTTTCCGGTCGCCTCAATCTTATTGCCCAAGCGGCTAAGGAAGTCCATTAGCGTTATCTATGCTTTCGCCAGAACAGCTGATGACTTTGCCGATGAAGGCGATGCGCCACAACACATCAGGCTACAACAGCTTGATGAATACAGCGAACACATTGCACAAATAAGCCAACAGAAATACCAGGGTGATCATCCCATCTTTATTGCTCTGGCAGATGTCATTCAAAGCCACAACTTACCGATCAGCTTATTTGAAGACTTACTGTCAGCATTCAAACAAGATGTCGTTAAAAGCCGTTATGCCAATTTCGATGAAGTATTAGACTACTGCACTCGCTCAGCCAATCCGGTTGGTCGTTTATTACTGCACCTAAATGGCAAGCCCAGTGACCAACAACTCCAACAATCTGATGCCGTCTGCACAGCCCTGCAACTCATCAATTTCTATCAAGATATAGTGCAAGACTATACCGAGTCTGATCGTATCTATATTCCACAAAACGAACTGGCTCAAGCAGCTTTTGTAGCAGCCGATTTAATCAAAGCTGATACACACACAATAGCCCCCTTAATCCGTAGCCTGTATCAACGGGCACAAAAACTAATGGAAATAGGCGCCCCTCTCGGTGCAAGTTTAACCGGACGAATGGGTTGGGAAGTCAGAGCCATGACATTGGGCGGCATCACCACCCTTCACCAGCTAAATCAACAATCCGATCAAGACTTACTCACGCGTCCACGATTGACTAAGCTAATATTTATAAAAATCATGCTACATAGTTCAAATTCCACCTGTTATAGAAAACAAATCAATCAATTATTGAATTACAGGGAATTATGGTCACACTATGTATAGGAATTACAGAGAATTTTTATTCACTTTAACAACAATGTTAGGCTGCAGTTAAAATATGCGTAAAATTGATAGAAAAATTGATAATCAACTTAGGCTTGTATTAACTGATGTTTGCGAAATTACATTGAAGGAAATTAACGGCTTTCAATGGTTAACTCACTTAGTTAATTATTCAAGTTTCCCTAAAAGCTTAAAGGTTGTTTGTGTTTTCGACACAAATGAAAATCTTTCCTGTTTTATGTCAAAAGATAGCAAGAAAGAACTTACCTCTCTAATTCAGGTGAAGCTTCATGAAGCCGATGTTAAAGTGAAGAATGTGACCGATCACATTTTGTATGACACAGAAGAAAATTGTGAAAAAGAACATAATGGCAAATGGGCTGATAGGCTAGGTTGAAGTGCTAGCCTAACAAGAAAATAAACAAGGACAAAAAGTGCGGGGCTTTTTTGCTGCGCTCAAGTTTAGCCCACAATTTTTAGCCTGTTATTTGGGCGTTATTGAGCAAGGATAGCTCTCGCCATTCAACGAAATCAAGGAGATGCGAAATGACAAAACTCACCATTATTGCCAACATTAAAGCTAGTCCCGACAAGGTTGATTTGGTCAAAGCCGAGCTGGAAAAACTTCTTCCAATCACCCTGCGCGAGAAAGGGTGTCTTCAATACGATCTACATCAGGACAACGAAATCCCAGGTCATTTTGTATTTTACGAAAAATGGGAATCGCGAGAATTGTGGCAGACTCACATGAATTCCCCTTATTTGGCTTCATATATGGAAGCTACAGAGGGTGCCGTTGAGGAACTCACCATCAATGAAATGAGGCATATAAGCTAAATCTTGTTGCCCTAATGTATCAACAAGAAAAGAGCAGATATTAGACTATTTATAGAGTTGGCTACTTAATTTATATTAAGTTCGTACCAATGTACCTTAAAGTGATAGAAGAACAATGAAAAGTAAAAAAGTGACGGAGGGGTTAATTAAAGGGGATGCTATCCTTTAATTCAATTGTTAAATAAAATAATCGTAAGGCAGATAAAATGAAGAAAATCACACGTAGAGACCTGCTTAAACGTTCGAGTGCTCTTGCAGGGCTGACTGCTATTCTACCTGCTGCAGTGGCGGGTATGTTGACGCCAAGCGCATCTGAGGGGCCGTTTTATCCAAAACCTTCAATGCGTTTTGATGATATTGATAATGACCTTGTTAAAGTCTCTGATGTGGTGACTGAAGCAGGCGGTGAAATTATTCTACTCAAAGGTCGAGTGGTTTCTACAGAAGGCACACCGCTAGTAGGGCACCGAATTGAGATTTGGCAATGTGATGTCAATGGCAGGTATTTACATCCGCGTGATGGGCGTCATGCTGGATATGATACTGGCTTCCAAGGGTTTGGGCATGATATTACTGATGCGCAAGGGTGGTATCAGTTTAGAACCATTAAACCCATGAATTATCCTGGCAGATCACCTCATATTCATGTCAAAGTCTGGGATGGCGAAAAAGAATTGTTGACCACCCAATTCTATATTGCCGGGTATCAATTTAATGATTCAGACGGTCTTTATCGCCAGTTGTCAGCCGAACAGGCTAAAAGCGTATCGATGGCATTTACTGAACATGACAATGTGCTTGAAACACAGGTTAATGTGATTATATAAATGTAAAAAAGGGAAGTAAGGTTCCCCTAAAAAAATGGATACCAAAATGAACTATAGAAAAGCGGACAGATTTATTTTTAGTAAAGTTGTTAAATTGCAGGCTTGTTTTGTTTCTTTCCTTGACGCAGTATAAGAAATAAAAATATTATTCCTAATAGCGTTCCCTTTTGAAATTAGAGGAGAAAATTATAATGTCTATATCACAATTAACTGAATTATTAGGCTGGGCATCAGTAATCAATGTCGGCTATCTTTTTCTAGCGACCATAGTTGTTATGTTTATGAGAGGGACGGTACCCTCTATTTATAGCAAGCTGTTTAATATAGATGAAAAGACATTAAGCGCTAAGTATTTTGATTTTTTGAGCAATTATAAAGTAGTGACATTAGTTTTTATGGTTGCACCCTATATCGCTTTAAAAATTATGGGCCAGTAAGTATTTAACAAGAACATTACCTTGGCCACTTTACGCTGCCCTTAAATAAAAAAGGACAGATTTATTTTTAGTAAAGCTGTTAAATTGTAGGCGTGTTTTGTTTTTCTTTTCACACAATATAAAAAATAAAAACATGGATTAAAGTGACGCCTCCCTTTAATTTTAAACAAAGGTTTAATGCTTTTAAATAATTTATGCGCACGAAATACAGTCATTTAGTTGTGTTTATTTGGATAAATGGCGACTCGACTTTATTATCTTTCGGGCTCTTCACTTGCTCACAGTAAATGCTCAGCTAAGTAAGTCATCTAAGGGCATTGGCTTATCAATTCCATACCCTTGGGCATAGTCAACACCAATTTGCCCCAGCATACCCTTGATCTCATCATTTTCAACAAATTCTGCAATCGTCTTCATACCCATCACATGTCCAATCTCGTTAATGGATTTAACCATTGCATGATCAATAGGGTCATCAACAATGTCTTTAACAAACATACCGTCGATCTTTAGGTAATCGACAGATAGGTTTTTCAAGTAAGCAAATGAAGACAAACCACTTCCAAAGTCATCTAAGGCAAATCGACACCCGAGTTCTTTAAGTGTTGAGATAAATATTTTGGCTGTTCCTAGGTTTAAAATAGCCGCTGTTTCAGTTATTTCAAAACAAATATTTTTACTTTCAATACCTGTTTCATCAAGTTGTAATATGATAAAGTCAAGTATACTTTGATCTGCCAATGACTGGCCGGATAGGTTAATAGAAATGAAACTAACCTGGCTTTCAAATACTGGGTTATCTGCTAATAAACGGAAGGCACTCTCAATAACCCAACGGTCTATTTGTGTCATTAGGTCATAACGTTCGGCTGCGGGTAAGAAAGCCCCCGGTGGAATGACTTTACCTTTCTCATCGATCATTCTAATCAAGAGTTCATAATGTTTATCGGTATTGTTATCAAGTGGCATAATGGATTGGGCATAGAGACAAAATCGGTCTTCTTCAAGAGCATGTTGTATCCGTGTTACCCATTGCATTTCACCATGACGATGAGCTATTTCTGAATCGTCTGCGTGGTAGATATGAATTCTATTACGACCATTATCTTTAGCCATGTAACAGGCAGCATCGGCATCTATTAACAATTCCGTTAAATTGACGGTCGTTTTTGTAATCGGTATTAAGCCCATACTTACTCCAATCTTGAAGCTATATCCTTCCCATACAAATTGATAGTTCTGAATAGTTTCTTGTAGAGATATAGCGACACGATGTGCATCATCCAATGAGCGATGCTCCATCAAAACGCCAAATTCATCACCACCTAGGCGTGCCAATGTGTCACGTTCACTCATTGTCTCTTGTAGTACAGTACTAAGTTGACGCAGCATCTCATCACCAGCAACATGGCCACAGGTATCATTTATGACCTTGAACTGGTCGAGGTCCATGAAACACAAGGCATGTTCATCTGATTCATGTTTTGTAGTCGACAGTAATCGACCGGCACGGTTTTCAAACTCTCTTCGGTTAACTAAGTTAGTCAATGGGTCATGGCTAGCTTGGTAGGATAAATATTCATCTGCTTTTTTACGTGAAGTAATATCAACATGGGTGCCAACCAGACGATTTATTACTCCCTTTTCATCCTTGACTACAAAGGCACGTGAAAGAATATCAATATACTGCCCATCCTTATGTTGCATCCTGAACTCAACTTCATATTTCTCTTTTGAGCCATTTACACATGCTTCGACCTCAGATAAAACTTTATTTATATCATCCTTATGTAGAAGTTCTGTTCCAGCAGATAGGTGCGGTTTAACTTCATTTTCTGCATATCCCAACATACTTTTCCAACGTGGAGAATAGTAGACCACATTAGTTTTTATATTCCAGTCCCACAGCCCGTCATTGGCACCTTGCATGGCAAGCGAAAAACGCTCTTCACTTTCCTTCATTGCAGCCAGTTTCTCGGTAATGGATTTACTCATGTTTGCAAAACTATGAGCAAGGAGTGCAACTTCATAGGAATATGCTTTGGGAATATTGGTGTCTAGATTGACATTGGCTAAGTTTGCTGCGGCTTTGCTGAGTTCAGAAATCGGCTGCGTTACGTAATATCTGAGCAAGGTACTAATCAGGACGGAAGAGAGCAGTAGAAAAATAAAATATAAGATAATGGCGTATTTAATCGTATTGACTATCTTAAGAACCACTGCCTGTTTTGAAAATCCGATATAAATCACGGCTACCGGAGAGGGATGTCCAGCGTTGTAGATAGGAATCAGGGTTTCATAGGAATCTGAAGTAATGAAGGTCGACGAGGGTGTAGGTTTGCCATAAATACCTTTCACCTCATCCTTAAACTCAATTTGATCTAAGCGCGATGAATCAGTGCTGGCAATGGTTTTCCCATCCAGGCCGATGACTCCAATATGTATCACTCCCTCTTTGATGTTGTCATTCAACAGAGACTGAGATTC
This sequence comes from uncultured Gammaproteobacteria bacterium, assembly GCA_913058195.1. Classification (GTDB taxonomy): domain Bacteria; phylum Pseudomonadota; class Gammaproteobacteria; order Nitrosococcales; family Methylophagaceae. Next base: position 7,763 of record CAJXPP010000023.1, read on the forward strand.
GATATTTAGTCCAAGCGTGCGTTGCATTTCAGGGGAATATCCGCTCAAATCTGCAGCACGTTTTTGTAACTGCTGTGAGAGTGTCAGAGAATGCCATCCAACCTTTTCGATATAATCTTTCCGTACTTCTTGGACATACAGGAACGTTGCTAAGATAAAAAGAGGAATTTGAACGAGTGCGACACTAAGAACAACCTTTGTCCAGAGTTTGGGCATCAACTTATATTCTGTCACATTTTTAATCAACAGTAGAGCTCCTAGATAGACGCTGTGAGTTATCAGGATATGCAGGAATAAGGATTTCCTTATTGGCTTTGTGAGCAGCAGCACGCATTACCTCTGCAACAGGTACTCCGTATTTTAGGGCTGAGTGAAAGGCGGTATAAAAAATTTTACTGATTGCGGGATATTCAGGAATATTTGGACGGGATTTCCCTGTCTTCATTCCGACTCTTATCGGCTCCAGATACGGAAACTTGGCAATCGCATCCTTAGAAAAATGCGAGTTTCGGAAAGGACGGCCACCCTTATTGATGTACTCATGACCAATATTTTCCCCGGTCAGGAACTGAAGGACTAGATAAGCTTCTCGAGGATGCTTGCTGTTGCGGCTGATTGCCAAACTGTGAGCTCCCAGTCCCGCTCGAGGTGGCATTATTGTACCGTCTGCTTTTTCAAGTCTCGGAAGAGTCGTGTAAGCAATCTTGCCAACGACCTTCGAAACGACGGGGTTTTCCATCGGCAACCCGACTCCTTCAGCCGGCATGATACCCATTGCAACCTTCCCACTCTGAAAAGCCTCGATGTAGCGCTCATGGTCAAACTCAAGAGTGTCAGGAGGGGTAAGACCTTCCTTATAGAGCGAAGCGTAAAATTCTAATGCAGCAATTCCTTCGGAAGTATCCCAAGCAACACGAAACATGGGTTTGTTTGGAAGATTTACGTCAGAGCCATTGATGAGTCCTGATCCCCAGGACCACAAGAATGGCGCAACATCAGCGGTAATATATTCTCCTTCATGTGCGAACAGTGCTACACCGTATAGGTCGGGTGGGGAATTAAGCTTTTGGGCAATCATCTTAAAGGCAGCAAATGTCATTGGCGGTTGTAATCCAGCTGCAGTCAGAACATCGGTTCGGTAAGCCAGTAAGGAGCCATAACTGCCCATCGGAATAGCATATAGCTTCTCATTCCACTCACCGCAGGCCTCAAGCAAAACAGGGACTAGGTCATCAATCGCTAGAGAAGGTAGTGAAGAGTCCTCTAAAAATTTATCAAGAGGACGCACCCATCCTTGGGTGACATAGTGGCCAAGTGAAGGCTGGTCTATGGAAACCAAGTCGTAGCGTCCTTCATCTGTCGCCAAATCTAATTGGTGGGCTTGGACCATAGGATCGAATTCTAGAAGAACGGCCTCAACGTTGATGTCATTCAGTTCTTCGAAATCAGAATCCCTGAGTAATTTTAAGGCGATCTTCAAACTGTGGTCGTTTAAAGCGGCTATAGTGATTGTCGTTTGTGAGGGGGATTTTACGGGTGCAGTGGTGACTTGCAGAGTGGGTGAAATCGCCTCCTTCTTAGTAGAGAAAAAGTAGACGATGATAATAAAGGCTATAAGCCCAGATACCGATAAGAGCGTCAAAACAAATAGCGTACTCTTTGATGCCTTCGTTATCATTTAGCTCCAATCGGTGTTTTTAATGATTTTTAAAGTTAATAAACAAGTAGTTTAGGTGATTTCTAGCTTATGTTTATTGTAATTTATCATATAAGTCGACTTCTTTTAAAACTAAAGCTTTTCATCATTAGCTTCTTTTCTTATATTTCATATGAAAGAAACTTGATTGATGACTAAGTGAATTAAAAATAAGCTTTTAGAAAATCTGTTAATAAATTAGTCATGCTCCAGTTTCAGGAAAGAGATAGCTTGAAATTAATACCAATTCCATAAAAGGGGGATGGATTTATTTTCAGTAAACTTGCTAATTTGTAAGCGTGTTTTGTTTACCCTCTTCGCGCAATATAAAAAATAAAAATACAATGCCTAGTAGCATGGTGGTTGAGGCAAACCATAAGGCAATAGAATAACTATGAGTTGTGCTAGTTAGGTAGCCGGCAATAGTAGGGGCGACCATTTGAGCAACGCCATAACTGAGTGTGAGCCTTGCCATCGCTTTTGCAGGGTTTTTAGGGAATTTATGGCCTATAAATGTCAGCATTAAACTGACAATGCCTGAAAATGTGCCACCAAATATCATCGCGCCGAGTACATTGGCATACAGGCTGTCTGATAGTGTTGGAATCAAAATAGCGAACATTTGTAGGCTGTAAACTAGAATAAGCGTTCTTATTTCGCCAACACGCTGAGCCAGTCCATCCCATAAAAAACATGACGGCACGGCAGCTAAGCCAAGCATGACCCATATCCAGTCCCCTTTACCTGTCAATATAGGCATTGCTTCAAGTAGGGCAACAATAAACGTGGCACTAATAACATAACCCACGCCAGCACATGAATAAGCGGCAATCATTAGCCACATCCACCTCTTAGAAGGCTCATGATAATCAGCTACGGATTTAGGTGTAAATAAATTGGGTACGGGCATCCATCGCCAAGCAGGGATAAGAAAGATTATTCCGAATAAACCCATAATGATCCACTGTATTGACCAGTCGAAGAAATTATTCATCACCACAATAGCTATACCTGGAATGGCAATTCCCAAGCCGATAAAGGTGAAATGTAAGCCTAATTGTGGTTTAAATCCGTGATGTTTAAGCCAGCTTAATACAAAGCCTGATGAGAGGATGATGCCTGCTGTGCTTGTTAAACCAGAGATAAAACGTAGTACTGACCACACAATAAGGTTGGTCGTAAGTCCCATTGCAATTGTACTCAGAACGGCGACGATTAAACTCAGTTGGTAAAATCGAAATTTGAATTTTAGGTTATTGGTGAATGACACTAGAATAATGCCAGTGAAATAACCTAAGTAATTAAATGTAGCTAGCCAGCCTCCATCAATAATGGACAAATCAGTTTGGCTTAACATTAAAGGCAAAAAAGGTGTGTAGGCAAAGCGAGCAATACCAACCGTTAGGATCCCTGCCGATATGCCAGCAAGTATGACTCTTATACGCTGTCGTTCGGAAACTGAAAGTTGCTTCAACATTAAGGTTTACTGCTGCTTAGAATTAATAATTATGCCATTCTATCAATTCAGTTTACTGAATGTGGAGAAATACACGTTCTGTATGCATTGGACCTTGAGTGATATAGACAAGGTAAGTAGGAAACAGTTTATTAAGCTCTGATTACTCAATTTTTCTATTTATCTTGTGATAGTTATATACTCTAAATCTAGAATTGCTAAAACGGAAAATTCAATGGTTACAAAAGCCTTTCGGGGTATAACACCACTATTTGGTCAACGCGTGTGGCTAGATGATAGCGCGGTCATTATTGGTGATGTCGAAATAGGTGATGATAGTTCTGTTTGGCCATTAGTGTCTATTCGTGGTGATATGCACCATATTCGTATTGGTGCTCGCTGTAGCATTCAAGATAACTCTTGTCTGCATATTACACATGCCAGTGAATTCAAACCAGAAGGCCATCCACTTATTATTGGTGATGATGTGACTGTTGGGCATAAATGTATGCTGCATGGCTGTTCGATTGGAAATAATGTTTTGGTCGGTATGTCGACGACAATCCTCGACGGGGCAGTAGTTGACGATAAAGTAATGATTGGTGCTGGTTCTTTGGTACCACCAAATAAACACCTGCAGTCAGGTTTTCTTTACCTCGGTTCACCAGTCAAACAGATTCGACCATTGACGGAAGATGAACTTGATTATTTTAAATATGCTGGATCAAATTACGTTAAGTTGAAAGATGAATATTTAGCCGAAGCAGAGAAAACTCAGTGATTTACACCTTTTATACACTCTATTATCCTTAATAATTTAATGCCAAATTCACGCGTAATAATCTTAACAACCCTAGCTATGATTGCTTTTGCAGCTAACTCCTTATTTTGTCGTTTTGCTCTCAAGCATACCGGTATTGATGCGGCTAGCTTTACCTCAATTCGTCTTATCTCTGGTGCTGTAATGTTGTGGGCCATCATCTCAATTAGAGGTGGCTCGCTGAGTGGACAGGGTAATTGGCTATCTGCATTTGCTTTGTTTGCTTATGCTGCTGGATTTTCTTTTGCTTATATAAACTTGTCTGCGGGGACTGGCGCCTTATTACTGTTCGGTTCAGTTCAAGCAACAATGATCGGCTATGGGCTATGGATGGGAGAGCGCCTGGTCAAGTTACAAATTATGGGTCTTTTTCTCGCTTTTATAGGCGTTATTGGCTTATTGCTACCAGGTATTTCCGCACCACCACTGCCTAGTGCTATGTTGATGTTGGCTGCTGGGATCGCTTGGGGTGTTTATTCTTTAAGAGGGAAAGGTGAGGGTGACCCAACTCTAATTACAGCGGGCAATTTCTTTCGAGCGATGTCTATTGCAGTCGTAATGAGTATATTCATGATGAAGGGTGTTTCTATTGATATAGCAGGCGTTGGCTTTGCAGTGTTATCTGGTGCATTGGCTTCGGGCCTCGGCTATGCCATTTGGTACTCTGTATTACCTATTCTTAAGGCAAGCAATGCAGCCATTGTTCAGCTTTCTGTTCCTGTTATTGCAGCAGTGGCTGGTATTGTTTTTCTTGCTGAGCCGATAACGTTGCAGTTTGGTCTTGCTTCGCTTGCTATTCTTGGCGGCATTGCTTTGTTTCTAGTTGAAAAGCGAACGAGTTAGATACGTTTAAAGCTTAGCTTGGCGTCATGGTTTTTTTGTTGAACTTATTGATTATCATTATCAAATATATGCAGTCTACAGAGTGTGTAGGTAATGATATTGTGACGATATTGATGAGAAAAAAATAACTGTGTAAATAAATGGGGCTGTATTCCTTTAATAATACAACCCCGATAGCTTAGTCTAATATAAAAGCTTAGTGTTTATAATGGCGATCACTTTTGTTACAGCTTTTTTTACGAGAGTTCATTTTTTGTTTTTGCTCTTCTGTTAAATACCCTTCAATTCTAGTTCTATTCTCTTCGCGAAGTGCACGTATTTTTGCAAACTCTTCTTTCTTAATAACGGAAATATTATTTTTCTGATCTTCAGTTAAGTTAAGTCTTTCTGCCATACGATCAAGCATACGTTCGGCATTATGGTGTGGTGGAGTATCATTTTCTGCATGTAAAGCCTGAGCTGACATAAGGAATGATGATGCAATTACTATTACTGCAAGTAGTTTTTTCATTGTTATAGCCTCTTTTTAGTTTTAATCCAGTGTTTGTTTTCACTGTTGAGCTCACTATACGACTGCAATGTGCAAACAATATGCAAGAAGCGAGTAACAATGTGTCATTCGCTATTTTTTTCTATGATGTCGTAGCGATAACCAGCGCCATACACAGAGTGAATAAATTCATAATTAGGGAAATAATCGTTCAAACGTTTTCTTAGTTTTTTGATATGACTGTCAATAGTGCGATCACTGACAATACGATTATCGTTATACATATTATCCATAAGATGATCACGAGAATAGATTCTTCCAGCTTCTTTTGTCATAGTGGCTAATAATTGGAATTCAATATTAGTTAACTCACAGACTTTGCCATCAACTTTGATTTGTTGTCTATGTTTATCTAGCTCTATTTTTTGCGTGCTGGTCTTATCTAGATTGGCGTGTAACCGTCTAAATACAGCTCTAACTCGTGCAACTACTTCTCTAGGACTATAAGGCTTACAAATATAATCATCAGCGCCTAGTTCTAGCCCAAGTAAGCGATCAATTTCATCAACACGAGCAGTGACCATAAAGATAGGGGTATCTGAAAAGTGGCGAATTTCTTTACATAGGGTTAAGCCATCTTTACCGGGCAACATAACATCTAAAATTATTAAAGATGGATGATTGTTTTGGATCCAGTCGATAACTTCATCACCATGATGAATAAGGTGGGTGGCATAATTGGCTTGCTGAAGATAATCACTTAATAAACTGGCAAGTTTTATTTCATCTTCAACAATGAGTATCGGTGAGTGTGTCATTATTACTTAGGCCGAAACAGGAAATTGAATGGAAATTGCAACGCCACCAAGAGGGGAATGAGAAGCTGCTATGGTTCCATTATGTCCTTCAACGATACGCTTGCAAATCGCTAAACCCAAACCGGAACCGCCGCTTTCACGGTTTCGAGATTGTTCGGTGCGATATAGGTAATCGAACAAGTGAGGTAATGCCTCATTGGCTACACCTGGTGCTGAGTCTTCTATAAGTAAGGATATAGTGTGTGAATCCTGTTGGATAGCCACCTTAATTTCACCACCCTTATTAGTATAGCGAGTGACATTACTAAACAGGTTTTCTAGCAGTTGATTAATGCGTGTGTGATCAGCCCTTAAAATAATAGGCGTGTTTGAGCAGGTATAATTTATACTTAATTTATGTTCACTAAAAATTGGCTGGAAGGCGGTTAGTTTAGTTTTAATCAGTTCAACTAAATCTAGGTTCTCTTTGCGATAACTTAAGCCACCAATGTCAGCTTTGGTTAAGGCATCAAGATCATTGATCAACTTACTAAGATGATCTATCTCTTCCTTCATAGAATGAATGCCGTCTTTTGATAGTGGTCTGACACCATCCAGCATAGCTTCAATTTCACCGTTTAAAATAGCTAAGGGTGTGCGTAGCTCGTGTGAAATATCTGCAATCCAACGTTTTCGAGAGCTTTCATTTTTGTTTAGAGTTTTAGCTAATTCATTAAAATCTCGTGCTAATAGCCCCAGTTCATCATTCCGTTTTATAGGTAATTCTAGATTATAGTTTCCCTGTGTTAATTGATTGGTGCTATCAGTTAATTGTTTAATAGGATGAACAAAATGTCGAGCAAGAGGGAAAGCAATAATGCCTGCAAGTGCCATCACAATAAGACTCATTAACCAAAAGGCTTTGCGTTGCTGTTCTATGAATAATAATTCAAACCCTTCTGAAATCTTTTCGCGTTGAGGAATTGACACCCATGCTACAGTCTTACCTTGCCACTCTATGGCGATTCGAGCGCGATCTTTAGCTCGAACCCGAATCGAAACGATATTGTTATTATTGATATCAATAATCGCAATATCAGGGCGATGGTTGCGAGGGCGCATCATCTCTGGCGACAAATTAGTTCGTTTTAAATTGCGGCAGTCACTATCATCATCGTCACAGTGTTCATCATGTTGACGAAACAATAAGTTTTCAAACATGATCTGGCGTAATACCCTTGGCTTTGATTGTAACCATTGCCAATTTTCATTTTGACCATAGCGCCTGGCAATATCTTCAATTGCGGGCTGTAATTTATCAGCTTCACGTTTATTGACATAATCGACCATGCCTCGGCCGACACTCCACTGCATAAGCAT
>CAJXPP010000024.1 GCA_913058195.1 uncultured Gammaproteobacteria bacterium
CTAAAACCATAACGGAAAGCATCAGCCACATACCAAAGACGATCAGAGCCAGGTAGGCGTAATTCACGACGTAAAGTATCAGCAACATCATCAGCCGTTAAATCTGTAATTTCAGTCAGGCCATCACGATCAATTTCTAAACCGCGTAAAGCTTTTTGTAAAGATTCTTGGAAATTACGGCCAATCGCCATCACTTCACCGACAGATTTCATCTGTGTGCTTAAACGGTTATCTGCTTGTGGGAATTTTTCAAATGTGAAACGAGGTATCTTCGTCACAACATAATCAATTGTTGGTTCAAATGAAGCTGGTGTCGCGCCACCCGTGATTTCATTTTGCAATTCATCAAGGGTATAACCCACAGCCAGTTTAGCTGCGACTTTTGCAATCGGGAAACCAGTTGCTTTTGAAGCCAAAGCAGATGAACGAGACACACGCGGGTTCATTTCGATGATAATCAATCGACCTGTCTCAGGCTGCACTGCAAACTGTACATTTGAACCACCAGTATCAACACCAATCTCACGCAATACTTCTATCGAAGCATTACGCATGATTTGATATTCTTTATCGGTTAATGTTTGCGCTGGCGCCACAGTGATTGAATCACCAGTATGCACACCCATAGGATCAAAGTTTTCGATTGAACAGATAATGATGCAATTATCTTTACGATCACGCACCACTTCCATTTCATATTCTTTCCAACCAATAATGGATTCATCAAGCAATAATTCAGAAGTCGGACTCATGTATAAGCCACGTTGGCAGATATCAATAAAGTCTTCTTTATTGTATGCGATACCGCCACCACTTCCACCCATCGTAAATGAAGGTCGAATAATGGTTGGGTAGCCTAGCTCTTTTTGAGCCTCTAAGGCTTCTTCAAGTGTATGTACAATCGCTGAGTTTGGCATATCTAAGCCAATTTTAGTCATTGCAGCACGGAATAAATCACGATCTTCCGCTTTATTGATCGCTTCGCTATCAGCACCAATCATTTCAACGCCGAATTTTTCTAATATGCCGTGGCGTTCTAAATCAAGCGCACAGTTTAATGCTGTTTGACCACCCATTGTTGGTAATACCGCATCCGGGCGTTCTTTTTCAATAACCTTGCTAACCGCTTGCCACGTTACAGGTTCAATGTAAGTTGCATCAGCCATATTAGGATCAGTCATGATCGTAGCTGGGTTTGAGTTCACTAAAACAACACGATAACCTTCTTCGCGTAATGCTTTACATGCTTGTGCACCAGAATAATCGAACTCACAGGCCTGACCAATTACAATTGGACCAGCACCAAGAATTAATATGGTTTTAATATCAGTACGTTTTGCCATCGTAGTTTACTTACCTGTCGCTGTTTCAAGTAGATCGATGAAATGATCAAATAGAGGTGCCGCATCTTGTGGGCCAGGGCTTGCTTCAGGGTGCCCTTGGAAACTAAATGCTGGCTTAGTTGCATGATGAATACCCTGTAAAGAGCCATCAAACAATGAAATATGTGTTGCATCTAAAGTGTCAGGCAATGAGGTTTGATCAACTGCAAAACCATGGTTTTGACTCGTTATCATCACTAAGCCACCGGTCATTTCTTGCACTGGATGATTGGCGCCATGATGGCCAAATTTCATTTTGGCGGTGCTTGCACCACATGCTAGCGCTAGTAATTGATGACCTAAACAAATACCAAAAATCGGTAATTCTTTTTCTAGTAATATTTTGATTGCTTCAATCGCATAAATACAGGGTTCAGGATCACCAGGACCATTCGATAAGAACACACCATCAGGGTTCATCGCCAAAACATCTTCTGCTGAAGTTTGCGCAGGCACAACGGTCAACTTACAACCACGTTCAACTAACATGCGTAAGATATTACTCTTCGCGCCAAAGTCATACGCAACCACATGAAAACGTTCTGGAGCAGCTTGAGACTCACCTGACAAATGCCAGCACGATTTATCCCACTCATATGCTTTTTCAGTTGTAACTACTTTCGCTAAATCCATGCCTTTCAGGCCATCAAAAGCTTGAGCCGCAGCGATAGCTGCTTCAATATCAATATTATCGCCAGCAACGATGCAACCTTTCATTGCACCTTTGTCGCGTAAACGACGTGTTAATGCGCGTGTATCAATCCCGGCTAAACCAACAACATTATGACGTTCCAAATAACTATCTAGAGCTTCTTCACTACGCCAGTTGCTCACAACAGGCGATAGGTCGCGAATAATTAATCCGCTCGCAAAAATATTATTTGATTCTTCATCTTCAGTATTAACACCAACATTACCGATATGCGGATAAGTCAGCGTAACAATTTGACGACAGTATGAAGGGTCGGTCAGAATTTCCTGATAGCCAGTCATTGACGTATTAAACACGACTTCACCAACTGATTGCCCAATAGCACCAATTGATTCACCGTGATAGACCGTACCATCTTCAAGAGCAATTAAAGCGCTTGTTCGCAAGGGAAACCTCCACCAGATAAAAATAACAGGGCGAACATGAGGTTCTACCCAGACAAAATCCTTGCAATTTTATCTCATCGAGAGGTGTTTAGTCCATCTGAAAATCACAATTATTACTCTTTATTTTCCTACGAAAAAAAGCATTGACTTAATCAGCGTACAACTCTGGTCTGCCATGGTTCAGTAAAGGCATATTGGATCTAACTTTTTGCAAGTAATCCATATCGATTACTGCTGATACCAACTCTACTCGTTCGGATGTGCAGCAAATAACACTACCCCAAGGATCAATAATGACACTACTGCCATACGATATCCGTCCTTCATGATGCTCTCCCCACTGATTAGGCGCAACGATATAGACTTGATTTTCTATCGCTCTAGCAGTCAGTAATTGTAGCCAGTGATGTTTACCCGTGTACAAAAAAAATGCCGCAGGCACAAAGATTATTTCCGCTCCTTTTGACGTTAAATGACGAAATAACTCTGGAAAACGTAAGTCATAACAGATGGTCAAACCCATTTTGCCTATTTCATGGTCAACCACAACAGGCGTATCACCCGCTTTTATACCATCGGACTCGTTATAACCTAATGCAGGTGCATCACACATATGAATTTTGCGATACACCGCGTTCAGTTCACCCTGTCGATTAATGAGTACCGACGTGTTGTATAAGCGCTCATTATCATCAGGAATTGATTCATACATACTTCCCAGTAAAACAGATAAATCATATTTACTGGCGTACTCACGGAAAGTATCAACTATCTGACCATCTATGCTTTGAGCGGCTCGATGCTTCGCTTGATGGTCTTGTCCGACATATAGAAATGTTTCAGGGAAGGCGACCAAATCGATCCCTTGCTCTGCTGCTTGCTGCAGCTGTGCTAATGCAAACGCTAAATTATCTTCAGCTACATCTGAAGAGCTCATCTGCACAACACCAATCTTACTTTTCATTTCTATTTCGCTCTTTTTATATTATTTACAAAATATAACAAACTCTTGCATAGATTTGTTCGAAAATATAAACAATCTACATAGTCAAAGACTAATGATATAGCAGACAATTTTAATGAATGGCGTTACCATTCCCCTATATCGTCTATGTGTTAAAGGAATTTTTGTGAGTTATTCATCACCAATCAGTGGCTTTCCAAACCAACGCCCTCGCCGTCTTAGAAAAAACACCTTCTCTAGAAATCTTATGCGAGAAAACAGCTTATCGGTAAACGACTTGATTTACCCTTGCTTTGTGCTAGAAGGATCTAATCAACGCGAAGCTGTTGCCTCAATGCCCGGTGTTGAACGTTTAAGCATCGACTTATTATTAAAAGAAGCTGAGCAAGTCCATACTTTAGGTGTACCGGCTATGGCTTTGTTTCCAGTTACGCCGCCGGAAGCCAAATCAGACAATGCTCATGAAGCCTTTAACCCTGATGGTTTAGCTCAGCGCGCAGTGCGAGCTTTAAAACAAGAGTTTCCCGAACTAGGCATCATGACCGATGTTGCATTAGACCCATTCACCACCCATGGGCAAGATGGTTTAATCGATGATTCGGGTTATATTATCAACGACGAAACCGTTGAGGTTTTAGTCAAACAAGCACTCTCACATGCTGAATCAGGTGCCGATATGGTCGCCCCTTCTGACATGATGGATGGCCGCATTGGTGCCGTAAGACAAGCGCTCGAACAACACGGTCACATCAATACTCAAATTATGGCTTACTCGGCTAAATATGCATCGAGCTTTTATGGCCCCTTCCGTGATGCGGTAGGTTCTGCCGGCAACTTGGGTTCAGGCAATAAGTACAGCTACCAAATGGACCCTGCCAATAGTAATGAAGCGCTACACGAAGTGGCATTAGATATTTACGAAGGCGCGGATATGGTGATGGTCAAACCGGGTATGCCCTATTTAGATATTTTACGTCGTGTCAAAGACACCTTCCAAAAACCCACCTTTGTTTATCAAGTCAGTGGTGAATACGCCATGCTACAAGCTGCAATTCAAAATGGTTGGTTAGAGAAAGATGCCGTCATAATCGAAAGTATGATCGCTTTTAAACGTGCCGGTGCAGATGGAATTTTGACCTACTTTGCCAAACACGTTGCTCAATTATTAGCACAGCAAAAATGACCGATCATTACGCCGTCATTGGCAATCCGATTAACCATAGCAAATCGCCATTAATTCATACTGAGTTTGCACAACAGACTGAGCAAGATTTGGATTATATTGCCCGAGAGATGCCACTGGATAATTTAGCGTTAGGTTTAAAGCAACTACAAGCTGAAGGTTTTAAAGGCATCAATATTACGGTGCCATTTAAAGAAATTGCGTGGCAATTAGTTGAAAACAGAAGTGACCATGCTCAACGTGCTGGCGCCATTAATACCATTGTCTTTAATGATGATGGCTCGCTATATGGCGACAATACAGATGGCATTGGCCTATGTCGTGATTTAACCGATAATAATCAGGTTGAATTAACCGGCAAACGAGTCCTTCTCCTTGGCGCTGGAGGTGCAGCCCGTGGGGTGATTGAGCCATTGCTTTCTTATTCACCACAACAATTAATCATTGCGAATCGTACAGCGAGTAAAGCACACGATTTAGCTGAATTATTTAATGAGTTTGGCACTATCTCGGGCATTGGTTTTGATGAAATAACAGGCACGTTTGATGTGATCATCAACGCAACTTCTGCCAGCTTGCATGGTGAAGTTCCACCGCTTCCCGACACACTACTAAATGATAATGCCTGTTGTTATGACATGATGTATAGCAATACCGATACGGCTTTTATTATATGGGCTAAGCAATATGGGGCAGCTAAAACGATTGATGGTCTGGGCATGTTAGTTGAACAAGCAGCTGAAGCATTTCGGGTTTGGCGTGGGGTTAAGCCTACAACCCAAAACATTATTAATAATATTCGTGATTTTAATTAAACCCTATCAAACCCCTTGTGTACTTAAACTATCAAATTACATAGTTATCTTTGCCAAAGACTAGGCTCACACGCTATGCTATTTGCAACTAATTAATGGAACAAATTATGTCTACAAATGAAATGTGGGGAATATTGATCATCGCTGTTATTTTCGCTGCGATTGCTGGCTTTGTATTAGGTCGTCGAAAAGCATCTGGTGGTCAGGCTGAAATCCAAAGTTTAATGCAAGAATACGAACAAAAAATAAGCCATCAGCAAGCTGAATTAGACACATATAAATCACAAGTTCATGAACACTATGACCAAACGGCCACGCTATTCAAAGATATGGCTGGTTCTTATAAAAAGATGTTTGACCACTTATCTGTTGGCAACGAACAACTAGGCAACTTATCTGATCAACGTGTACTACCAGAACGTGCGGGTGCACTACTTGACGGCACTGATACAGAAGCATCAATAGACACCAACTTTATCAACCCCAATTTCAAGGGTGATGAGGATGCATTGAATCGTTAGTCTACTAGACTAATTCTCGGACGCTCATTTTAATGAGTTCATTCATCGAACGATTAAAAAGTGCTGCCTGTAGTATAAAGGCCGACATTTATGCTTTATATTTTGCAAGCCGCGATGCTAGAACCCCATGGTATGCAAAACTGGTGGTTGCTGCCATTGTCACTTATGCTCTAAGTCCTATCGACTTAATACCTGATTTTATTCCAATCATCGGTTATTTGGATGATTTAATCTTATTGCCTCTAGGGATTTTATTAGCCATAAAACTAGTTCCGAATGCTGTAATGTTAGAATGTAAGGCTAGAGCCCGAGAATCTATTAAGAATGAAAAAACAGCATCTTACTTAGCCGCTATAGTGATAATTCTTATTTGGCTATTATTGGTTTTACTAACAATCAATTACTTGCTTTTAGAGCCAGCCTAAACAAATCTAATCACTATTTACAGAAAATAAGGCTGAACTGTAATATCCGAAGCCATTTTTAGCTTTAGCTTTGACCTGATACATCGCCTTATCAGCACGCTGAACCAGTATATCAACATCGAATCCATGCTCAGGATAAACAGCAATGCCAATACTAGCACCAATGTTTATAGACTCACCATTCTTAATCTTAATTGAAGATTGAATAAGGTCTAATAGCTTTTCTGCGACTCGACTAGCATCAAGTGATTGATCATTCTGCTTGATAAATACGACAAATTCATCACCGCCCCATCGGATAATAAGATCGTCTGAGCGAATAGTTTCTTTTATCATATTCGCTATACTCATCAAAACTTTATCACCAGCATCATGGCCATAAGTATCATTAACGGGTTTAAAATTATCCAGATCAATCATTAGCAAAGCATATTGTTCTGAGGCTTTTGCAGCCCCATCCATCAAGCTTTGAATATTTTCTTTGCCTGCTCTTCTATTAAGTAAGCCTGTTAAAGGATCTAACTCAGATCTGATTTTAAACTGCTGTTCTCTATTCCGTCTCTCTGAAATATCATGCATATTAATTTCTAGTAAGGGTTCATTTGCATCATTTTTCATTTGAGAAATTAAACAATGTACCCAGCGTATTTCCGTTTGTTCGTTTAATTCAATGTCAATTGATACAGGTGTTCTTTTGTTCAGCGCCAACTCTATTGCATTCTGAAAACTATCAGAATCAGGCGTTAAAATATCCACTAGTGATCCCTTGTAGCTCACAATCCGCTGCATCAAATCGACACCCAGAATTTTTGCAAAGGAAGGATTATTCACTTTTAAGAAACCATTGCTATCAATTAAAGCTATTCCACCCGAGCCTTGTTCAAAAATAGTTCTAAAGCGCCGTTCTAGACTTTCAACTTCTTCACGCAAGCCTCTCTCTACAACTAATGTTTCTTCAACAGAACTTAGAAGCTGATTAATATCGGATGCCAACATGCCGATTTCATCGTTTTTATGGCGGCCATGAAGATGAACTCGCTGACTACTGCCTAGAATTATTCCGTGCAAGCTGGATGCAATAGATTTTACTGTTGAAATAAGCTGATAGTTTAATAAAATAACGACTGCAAAAATTAATATCACAGAGTGTAAACTCATAAAAATGACATATTCCATTGCAGATTTATCTGCAATGGTCTTAATCGAATGTTGATCCGTCTGCACAATAAGCATCCCTATCAGCTCATTTTTATCAAACGGAGACTGTAAGGAATATTGAACCCAGTTATTCTTCCTACTTTGTTCGAATACGCCTCGACTAGATAAGATCTCAGAGTTTGTTCTAAGTTCTACTGCAGAAATTAAATCACTCGCTTTCAAACCATCAACAACTTCTTTGCCTAACACCTTATCTTCAACGTAAGCAGAAATAGCTGCCGTGTTTCTAACAGCTTCAATCAACTGCTGAACATTATGCTTAGCATGAATTAATCCAGCCTGATTACTACGGCTATAGATAAAGGAGGCATTAATAGCGACGATGAAAACAGCTACAATAGTCAATAATATTGCTAATCGAATTGATATTCGTCGAGTCAATTTATTCCACACGTATAATCACCTTAACTTTATCGGTTAACTGACTAGAATCAACATAGCCTATTACAGAACTACTTTCAGTAATTGTATCAACGATCTCTTCCTCTCTTTTGATAACACGCGGTGGCCTAGCACGCCCAGAAAATAATAGTCTGGCCCAATAAGCATTAATTTCACTCATGTTTTTACCAACAAGTTTTTCATAAAACTGGCTTCTGGCATCCGAATCAACACTCTGATCTAGAGGTATGGCTATTTTTCCATTAGCAAACACTGAGTTTCTGCCCATATAAATATCAATAACCTTTTTTCGAGTGAGCCCTTCCGTACCCATATCTTTATTAGCAATAACGACAAGTTCCGCACTCGCCGGAAATATCAGGCCAATGATCAATAGAACAATAAGGTTAAATATTGGTTTCATTAGAAAATGAAATCCATCGTTACTGTAAACCGATCGACTGTATCAGCAGCCCCACTCATTTCACGCTGTTGGTTTCGAGCGCCACCGTAAGCTCCAATCCATGTATGGTCCCACTGAGCCTTAAGCGCAAGCTTCGGTTCAACATCCCAACGTATACCCAAGCTTACTGTTTGTTGATCATAATGAAAATAGTCAGCATATTGCTGTAACTGTTGTTGTAAAGTAGCTACTGACGCATTGATGTTACTAGGAAGAAATGGGTTAGTTTGATAAGAAGGGATATGGGTGCGTTCATTTTTAAGGGTAGCAGCAGAAATATAGGGCGTAAAAGTGTTAAACCGTCGACCTGCCAACACATAAGCATTTTTTGTATCATTATAAAATGATTTTGTTTTTGATAAGCTGAATTCAGTTCTTAAAACCCAGTCATTGTCACTATAACCAATAGCAAAGCCATAATAGTGCCCCGTTGTATCGTCAAGAGCGACGTCATCAACAAGCCCCTTTGATGATGGCCAAATAGGCTCTACGGCTCTTATTGCATTTTGTAACGGTAGATACTCTTTATCTCCATTATTAAAATCTAAAGCCGCATAGACAAAAGAATAAGTCCATTTCTCGTTTTCCCATGTACTAATAATTCCGTAGCTAGGTTCAACTTCTAGAGTTCTGAGCTTTTCAGAAAAACGAGAGAATTCAGACTTGTTAAGCCACGCCTGTGTTCTTAGGTGGCCGCCGTACAAAGGCTTATCATAGATTAGGGCAATACCATCACCATAATCTGCTGTGGAATTCCCATAAAACTCTAGAGATGGGTGGGCCCACAATTGAGCATAACCGATATGCTTATAGTCAGAAAGCAGTAAGAGTTTAGCTGCAATCCGACCAATTTTAAGCTCAAGAGAGGGGGTTATTTTATAGCCGATATAAGCTGAATGAACTGACTTATCTAGTGAGTTTTTTTCTCGATCAGCTGCTACAAATTGAGCTGAGAATGTTAATTTTTCAGTTGGGTAATAATCTAATTGGAGGCCTATTCTGGAGTCAATACCAACAGACCATTCATCAAACACACCATCTTGTGCAACATTATTTCGAGAAGAGACACGATCACTCCCACCCTTCGTAAGACCTAGTGTTCCAAAACCATTAACTAGAAACTTCGATGAATCAATTTCAAATGCTTGTGCCGTAACAACAAATAGAGCAGTAAAAGCTATACTTACCGAAAAAATAAACGCCTTCATATACATGCAAAGATATCTCAAACTTTAATAAAAACTAGCCAGATATTAAAAACAATAATGCTTTTTAGCCAACTCACACTCTCTAGCTATTGACCATCGTATTTAAATGATTGATGTAAGTATCAATATACCTTAGTTCTATGAATTATTAAGTATCTTTTTCAAAATTCACTCCTGATGTGCAAGCTGGTATTCACTCCCCCAAGCACATAATAAATCTAAAGCAGGATTCAGTTTTTCGGCTAATTCAGTCGAAGTATATTCAACCTTAGGCGGTACTTGTGCATAGACATGACGTGTAACAAGTTTGTCACGTTCTAACTCGCGAAGTTGATTGGTTAGCATTTTTTGAGTAATTCTAGGAATACTCCGTTTTAACTCGCCAAACCGCTGTGTTTGACCTCGTAAATGATAAAGAATAATGACTTTCCACTTCCCGCCAATAACATCAATTGCTGTGGCAACAGGGCATTCATTCATATCATCACAATCAGCTGGTGAAATTAATGCATCCAAATTATTTTTTGCGGCTTGCGCCTTTGTTTCCGCCATTAGGCACCTCTTTGAAACTAACTATCAAATTCGTGCGTACTTGTTTTAGCTTTACACGTTCTATAGTATCTAAAGTATACTAAATATAGTATTGATACAATAAAATTTTGTTTCACACTATTTATATCGCTTCGACAATTAACTAGGAAACAGTATACCCATGAACTACAAATTTCTTTTTAGTGAGCAACAACTTGGTGCCGTTGAGCTACCACATCGTATTGTTATGGCTCCTCTAACACGTTCTCGTGCAACACAGCCCGGCGATATACCTAATGATATGAATGCTGAATATTATGGGCAGCGTGTATCAGCAGCCTTGATCATCGCTGAAGCCACGTATATTTTACCTCAGGGAAAAGGTTATGCCTTTACACCCGGTATTTATTCACAAGATCAGATCGATGGTTGGAAAAAAGTCACTGATACTGTTCATCAAAAAGGCGGTCGCATATTTTTACAATTATGGCATGTTGGCCGAGTATCTCACTCAAGCTTACAAGCTGAAGGCGTTTTACCTGTTGCACCATCAGCCATAGCAGTAACAGAAGGACAGGCATTTACCGAGCAAGGCATGATCGATTTTGAAACTCCTCGTGCTCTAGAAACAGATGAGATTCCAGGCATTGTTGAAGCTTATCGTCAAGCGGCTATAAATGCCAAAGCAGCTGGTTTTGATGGCGTAGAAATTCACGCCGCTAACGGTTATTTATTAGAGCAGTTCTTAAAAGAGGGTACTAATAAACGTACTGATCGTTATGGTGGTAATTTTGAGAATCGTAGTCGTATCGTATTAGAGGTCACCAAAGCAGTAACTGATGTTTGGGGAGGTGATCGTGTCGGTATTCGCCTATCGCCTACAGGCACATTTAATTCAATGACAGAAAGCGAACCTCAAGCACTTTATAATTATTTAGTTGAACAACTAAATCCCTTTAATTTAGCTTATATACATATTGTTGAACGTTTTGGCATTGCTAAAGATGCTGATGATAATGGCTTTGATTTTGCCAAATTACGCCAATTATTCAATGGTGCTTATATAGCTAATGGTGGTTACACTGGTGAAGCAGCAGAACAAAGCTTAGTTGCCGATGAATCAGACTTAGTTGCCTTCGGTGTACCGTTTATCGCTAATCCAGATTTCCCTGAACGCATAAAACAAAATGCTGAACTTAATGCGCCTGACTTTGATACCTTTTATGGTGGTGATGCAAAAGGTTATACCGATTATCCATCACTGTAAAAACTAACAAGGCAGATAGATTAAGCTTTCTATCTGCCTTTATTTTCTAGCCCCCACAATAAAATTGTGGGTCAAATATTGAGGGTGAAATTACTTTTTCAATCTATTTTTCTTCCACAGTATTAGTCTCTATCACTGGTTCGACCTTTTTAGATGAGCTAGGCTTTGTTTTCACGGATTCTGTAGCAGTTGTTGCTTTAGGCTTAGGCATTACTTTCGGCTTTATTCCTAATGCCGTATCACAGGGACTAAGATCCGCAGTAGCACGATCTAATAAGCCTTCTACTACTAAAGATAAACCGCCTGTCGCTACAGCAGTACCAAGTGATGCACCCGCCGATAAAGCGCCGCCAAGATCAGCAACTGGACTAGGTGACGCTAATGTACCTGCAAGCTTTACCAAAGACACAAACTTACTTGCGCTAATACCTAAACCTTCTTTTGGTTCTGCTTTAAGACTAATATCCAATGCTTCATTTTTTAGGTTAATATCACCATCACCAAGAATATTTAATTTATCCATCGAAATAGCGATACCTTCATCAGCTCGTGCTATCCCATCTTTTATATCGAAATTAACAACGGCACAGTTTAAAATAGTGCTGTCTTCACTCTCTGAAAATGGGTTCAATAAACCAACCATCTCAGATAACACATCAGCTCCTAGTGCCCCTGTTACTGAATCGATAATAACGCCATCACCCACCTTAACTATAAATTTACCATTCAAGCCTGACATAATTTGACTAAGGCTCTTACCTTGCCCAGTTACTTTGATATCTACATCTGTCTTCGCGCCAGTTAAAACGTCACTTAATTCAGCAACCTGTTTAGGTTCAAGCCCTTTCAAGGTTAAATCTGTTGATAATACCGCCGACTTTTTTGCCGTATTTAGACTCACATTACCCGATAACTCACCTCCTGCTATAAAGGTATGTAATGGTTTAATTACTAAGTTACCGTCTTTTAGAAAAAAAGAAATATCCGTCTTAGTTATATTTAAACTACTTGTTTTAATTTTTTTTGCTTTTAAAGAAATAGTCGCATTGACTGAATTTAATGCAGCTAAATCTAGAGGCTGTTCAGAAAATATACGCTCTTTGTTCTCTTCTTTTTCTGGGGCCTCCTTACTCTCAAACGCTGTTAAATCAATTAAGTTTGAGCTCAATGCTGCTTTAAATGTCGGTACTTTATTGGCTAAATTAATTGATGCATTACCAGATAAGTCTGTTTCACCTGCTTTCAATATCATGGTATTAATTGAATAATTATCTTTATCAAAACTCACGTTACCAACAAAATTAACAGGGCTAAGATCGGGTAAGTCATTACCTGCTATTTTTGATAATTTTGCTAAAGAATCAATATCAAGTTTGATATCAAAATCAGGCTTCTCAGCAGAGGAATTAAACGACAAATTTCCATTGACCTTACCGCCATCAATATTACTATCAAGTTGTTCGACTTTTAAGTCGCCATTTTGTAGGTCAACTTTAATATTGGTATCAGTCAGGATCGAGCTGTCAGTTTTGATTTGTTTTGCACTTAACGAGACATTACCATCGAACAATTGCAGTATTTTCTTTAAATCATTTAATGACATCACTTCTGCTGAATCATCTGCTTGCTTAGCCTGCGATTCTGGCTGTTTTTCTTCGTCTTTTTGACTGCTTAGCTGCACCACATCAATCATATTAGAAGTTAATTTCGCGTTAATTTCAGGTCGCTCTCCACCAACTCGTATAGCCACTTCACCTGCTACATCACTGTTTCCAGCGTTTATGCTCATATTATTAATAGCGTAATAGGCCTTGTCTGCAATAAGCTCGGCTGAAACATTAACGTGTCCAAAGTCTGGTAATGCTATCCCCACTAATTCGGATAACTTAGCCAGTGAATCTATATCAACATTCAGTGTTAAGTTCAATTCATCTTTAGCACTATTGAAATCCACATCAGCTGCTAACTTACCTTGTTCAACAATAGTCGTTGATGGCTTGAAGGTTAAATTACCAGCCTGTAAATCAGCAGTAATTGTAGTATCGGAAAATGTTGCACCATAGGTTTTCACTTGTTTTACTGTTATATCAACAATAGCATCTGCCAATAACAATCTCTGTTTTATATCATCAAAAGGTAAAGAAGGAATGCTAAGGCTATCTTGTGATTGCTCATCTTCTTGCGCCGCAATTTCTGACTCTTCATCAACGTCAGATGGCTTCTCTATTTTAGATAGCTCCTCATTGGGTTCAGTCATAAATTGTGTTAAATCAAATTCATTGGAATATAACTTAAGGTTTAGAGCAGGTCTTTCACCACTAAATTTTGCAGTGATATCGCCTGATAAATCAGTTTCACCAACATTAAACTTCAACGTATTCAACGAATAGTTATCATCTTTTTCTGTTAGCGTAGCCGAAAATTTAATAGCTTCTATATTAGGAATCTCACTTGCTACTAGTGTCGCTATCTCGTCTAATGAATCCGCATAAAATTTAGTCTCAAGATTAAACCCTTTACCTTCCATTGGATTAAGAATATGCCCTTTAACGGTCAATTTAGTCTCATTGGTTAGAACAGATAGATCAATAGGGCTGTGTTGGTTGGCGAGTAATTGATTAAGTGGGCCGAAAGTCCCTGTTAATGAGACAGGTACCTCGTTGTAAATTAAGTCTAAAACCACCTCCATCGGGGCATCGGCACTTGCTGATTTTTCTGTCATCTCATCAATAAGGACAGTTACTTTTTCGCCTGTCACACCATCGTTATAACTAATAGTGGCATCTTTAATTAAGATGTCATGAAGAAGAATACTGGGTAAAGCAAGCTTCTCTTCAACAGCCTCATTACTCTCTTCTTCCGTTGATGCAAAAACCCAGTTACCAACGCCTTCATTATTAGTTTCAAGTAGGATGTTAGGGGCAACTAGAATAATTCTATTAACTTGAAGATCACCAGAAAGAAATGGCCTCAATTCAACTTCAATCTCAAATTTATCTAGGCTGACCATATTGGCTTTAGAACCCCAACTTGCATTGCTAAAGCTTGCATTATCCATAACCAGAGTTGGTGTAAGTGATAAGGCTAAATGTAAATCACCCTCTAGGTGTAATTGCCGTCCCGTTGCATCTTCAATAGCAGCAGTAATTCTGTCCTTATGCTGATTAAGGTCAAGTGTTGCCATAAAGATAATTAAAGCAATAACAAGAAATAACACTATACCTGCAAGTATCTTAAAGGTTTTGACCACGGTGACTCCTTAACATTGAATTGAGTGATATCCATTATATGCGAGGTTTTGAACTTAGGTATGAAGGATTAATTAAATTTTTATCAAAAAACCTGTTGAGCCCTATATAGACTCGTCTAACATCAATTATATTTTAGTTTGAAATACGTACACTATTATCTTGAGTGAGTACATTTAATAATTTCAGATAGAACTTTATTTATTACCAAGAAAAAGTGGCTAAAGCTAACTTTGAACCTGTAAATATAATTCCCTCAGCTTCCAAT
>CAJXPP010000025.1 GCA_913058195.1 uncultured Gammaproteobacteria bacterium
AGATCATGCCTAGTCTCGTGGGCTCGGAGATGTGTATAAGAGACAGACTTAAGATGGTTAACAAACCAATATTTCTTGGGTATCGTCGTCATTATTGTTCAGAGTATCTGTAGATCGCCCTAGTAATAAATTAGGACCTTCAGGAAAATCCTGACCGTTAACGGGTATTTAGCTTATTTCATTAATTTAGCAATGTGTAGATAATGTGTTCAACGTCGTTACAAAAAGTAATGGCACTTTAAATAACTTAGTGAGGATACTACCATGTGGACTACACCAGAATATTCAGATATGCGTTTCGGTTTTGAAGTAACAATGTACATCTGCAATCGTTAAGATTGATACCGAATAAAAAGCCCTTGATGTGAAAACATCAAGGGCTTTTTTTTGTCTGATTGTTTCTATTCTATCAGTGGTTAAAGCTTCGACTTCATCCAATAAACTTAAGATGCAGCCTTTAGCCAAGCTAATAGATCTTCTTGTTTCATATAACCAATTTGGCGTTTTATGGTGCGATCAGGCTTAATCAAATACATTAGCGGTAGCTCGCCATGCCAACGAGGGTCAACATCAAAGTAGAGTTTTTGAGCAACAGCATCTGAAAACACCCATGCATCAACAACATCCAACTTGCTGGCTTCCATTTGTTGCTGAACCGCTGCTTTATCTAAAAATATATCCGTGCTGATTGTAGTTAACTTAACAGTTGGGTAATTATTAAGATTATCACCTAAAAAAGCCAGCTCTTTCAGACAATAAGCACAATCTTTTGACCAAAACATGATGATGTGAGCTTGCCCTTGATAGTGAGCCTTAATCTGATTAAACGAGCCTTTTACAAAGTGATTAACCGCCAAGCCATCATTACAGCCACTTAATAGTGTAAGCATCATAAAAGCAAGTACAAGCATTTTTAAGCGTTTAATTTTTTTCATCATTCAGCTATTCAATTATTGATGTTTTAATAACGGTTGCACCATTTTCTTTACTCTCAGTCCACATAATGAGTTGCTTAGTTTCCATGTCGATAATAATCGGATGTGAAGCATGAGATAAGGCATCAGATAACAATTCAGCTGGTGTCCATGTAATGCCTTTATCAGATGAACTGGCCTTAACTATCTGCATACCACTTTCTCTTGCTCTGTCCCACACCACGGTAATGTCACCATTGCTATTAGCGGCAATATCAGTATGGAAAGAACTGTTATCACCTAATAGCATTGGCTCAGACCACGACAGCCCATTATTTGATGAATTAAGATAATAAGCACCTGCCTGATCACTTTTACCTGTTGTTACAGTCGCATGAATCAAGTTATTTTTTGAATCAAATGCTAAGCCACCACCTACATGAGGACAACCTTCGAAATCCCAGCCAAATTCACCCACTGTACTTACACGTTGCCAATTAAGATCAGAATCTATTTTACCTAATGCCATATCAGAGGGTTTTTTATCTCTATACAACACATAAAAGTCATCATTATGAAATTTAACGGTATTCCAACAACAAGCACAGGTTTTTGCATCAAGCGTTTTATTTACTGACCATGTTTTGCCACCATCACGGCTTTGGCTAAACCTTAATCCTTGCGACCCTTTATCTACTTTTCCTCGGCTATCTAACCAGACCAGATTGATTGCTTTATCACTGCCATCCATAGCAAAGAAACCATGAGGCCCATTCCAATCAGCTGGCATAGCTGATTTGTGCCATGTTAGTCCTTTGTCATCAGAACGCATCGCCATCATAGGGCCAGCATTATGCGGAACGCCCTCAACACGGGTCATCCATACTGCAACTAATGCATTACCTGACACTGCTAATCGTGCATCATTACCCCGTTTAAATTTAAACGCATTATCGGCATTAATTATATTGACTTCATTTGACCATGTTTGGCCATGATCAAGCGATGATTGATACCCTATACTTTGTTGAGTGCCTTTTTGCTTGGCAATTAAGGCATGTACTACACCACCGGCATACTTAACATCAATACTTACCACATTATTGTGATTTTCCTGCGTCTGCTGCTCTCCATGTCCGTGTTCTGAGTGCTGATGTTGAGCAGCTTGATGTTCAAGATCACTCTGGACAAAGAGTGTCCAAATTATAAATACGGCAACAAAACTAATCAACAAACCTGTAATTATTTTAAACTTACTCACTTATCACCTCTTGTTGATTAGTCTTATTGCTATTATTTGACCGGTCTACTATAACGAGTAGTCAAAGCCAACGAACACTTGTCTTGGTGCTCCTGGTGTATATCGTTCACTTCCAAACCTGAACTGGGCGCTTTCAGCAAAAACACGATCAGTTACATTATTTATTTTAGCAGTCAGGTTTAATTTGTCGCTAACTTGGTAGTTCAGTTTAATATTAGCAACATCATGGCCCTTATATCGGCCTGCCGCATGAGCATCATCTAACCAATATGATCCGACATGTTCCCACTCAAGCATTGAACTAAGACCAGCAATTGCTTTTGGAGAATAAACCAAACGCACATTACTGACATTATTAGGTGCCTCAGCTTGCTCATTACTGTTGAATACCTCATCATTCTGATAATCATGTCTAGAGTAACTATGGGCAATATGAGACGTTACTTCATCGCTTAGTTTTGAAGTCAATGATAATTCAATACCTCTATGTTCAGTTTTACCACCATTCTCATAGAAACGTTGGTTGGAACTAAAGCGTCGCTCAACAATAGTGTCATCTATTGTTAATAAATAAATTGAGCTGGCAAACTGATGACGTTCATAAGCAAATTTATAACCCACTTCAAAGGTATTTGTTACTTCTTCATCAAGTGAAAAATCAATATTTTTAGTTGTTAAACTGTACAAACGTGATGCTTGTGGAATACGAAACCCATTTGCATAACGTGCATACACAGTTTGATTGTTATTCAGCTTATAAGTTAAATCTAACTTTGGGCTAAAGTGTGTGAATGAAGGGTCAGTATCAGAACTAGCACGGAAAAAACTTGTTCCTGCATATTGTCCATCAGCTACATTATTAGTGTATTCGAAACTGTTGTAATCAAAACGTAAACCGGTACCTAACGTTAGCTTTTCAGTTAACTGAAACTCTAAACGTGTATAAGGTGAAATGGCCGTATAATTAACATCATAGTCATAAATTTTACCTGCAGGTACAGAGTCTAATGTGGTTCGTTGTAAGTATTCTCTGCTTGCTTTGGTATATTCAAAATCTATACCGCTAATGGCTGTCATAGCACCCAGCTGCATATTCGCTTTAAATAATAAACCAAGAGTATCATCTTCACTGTCATTGTGAGGTAAGCTATCCTGCCATGTAGCAGTATAACGATTACGTGTGCTTCTCAAATATGCAATAGAGTTAATCGATAGCGTATCTGAAACGCGATGATCCCATTCAGCATTTGCACGAGCAAAATCAAACTTACGTTCTATCGGCAAGCCACTATCTAAAGCTGTTTGAATGTTACCTACCGATGTTGGGTTATTTTTAAACTCATCATAGCCAATTAATGAACCGGCCATTTCTGCTACTGTTTTATTGGCACTAAAGCCAAGTTTTATCGTATTATCATCATTCAAATCATTAATGTATTTAACTGCTACTTCTTGGCGATCATATTCAGTGTGATCACGCCAACCATCAGACTCAGCATGAGAGCCTTGTACGGTAACCGTTGAATTATCATCTATATCTATACCGCCTGATACCGAGTATTTTCTATAACCATCACTGCCGGCTTCAACACCGCCTGTCACACCCAATTGATCGCGTGCTGGTGTAGACAACACATTAATAGTAGCTGCAACAGCATCAGAACCATATAAAGCGGTTCCGGCACCTTTTAATACTTCTACTGACCCTGCTGAACTAAAGTTGGTATATGCCAAACCATTGTGGTTGAAGAAGCCCGATGATTGAACAGGAATGCTATCTTGTAAGAACAGGTAGTAAGGTCCGGTGTTTCTAGGTAGGCGAATACTGGTCATATGTCCAATTACTGAACCTGTTTGAGTGATCCGAACACCCGCAATTGAATTTAACAATTCTTTCTGAGTTGACGCATTATCCAGTGCCACTTGATCCTGTTGTTTTAAGCCAATACTTAAGGGCTGGTCAAGTACAGACTCCTGCGTACGCTCACCTGTAACAGTGATATCTGCCAAACTGATAGTTTCATGCTCAGCTGCTTCCAACATTGTACTTGCACTTAATAGATATAACGCCGATAACGGCAAGGTCTTCTTAAAACTCATGATTATCCTCAAAACAAATATAATTTTTGAGGGCGACTATACGAGGCGTTTAACTAATTTGCACTTGTTTTATAGCGATAATAAAAAATAGCTATTTATTTATGTCATATGACACAATGACTTAAGCGATATCATTTCATATCCCTCACTTTCAGTGCAAAAACAACATGCTCTAAAATGAGCTTGCGCAAACATAAAAGTTTAAGGGGAATAAACATATACAGTCACGGAGACACAACAATATTGCAGTCATCACACTCTTGTGATGAGTATTTACAATTAAATTAGAATGACCTAGCTTAGAGTAAATAAAAACCAAGATAGACACCTTGGTAAGTCTTCGAAAAAAGTGATCCAGCTTAGCTAGAACAAGCTAACAGATCATCTAAGCTAGTCTGACTAGGAGCAAACCAATAAGAACTTGATTTAGCTTGGCTAAAGTCTAACAAGCGGTCATAAATACCATCGCCAACCACACCAAACATTCTATCAAGTTGAATTTGGTGTCGAGCTTGTTGATTCGCAAAGCTCACAAAATAAAGGCCTTTTTCCTGACTATTACCAAAAGGCGTACTACGTCGATAAACTTTTGCAGCTTTACCATCTAATTTAGCATCAGTACGACTAACATGTGAGTTATCCGGCATCGCATCACCCTCTAACTCAATGCTATCAGGCTTAGTTCTACCAATAACCTGTTCTTGTTCTAGCTGAGGAAGCTGCTTAAATTTTTTCAAATTATGAACCCATTTTTGAGTCAATAAATAACTGCCTTTTTCGCCCTTTTGTCCATCAGCGATTAAACTTTCTAAATATTTATGTTCATCCTTAGGGTTAGCCGACCCATCTACAAAGCCTGTTAAATCACGGCTATCATGATATTTAACAGCCTGGATCTCTAGCGTTAAACTAGCAAGACCTTCTAAGGCATCAGTAATTTTAAAAACATGATCTAAATTATAACTATGACCTTCCTCAGTTGGACAATGTAACCAAAAGAACACATCCTGCTGTGTACTTGGACAAATATGCCCTTCCAGACCATTTATAGCTTTAAAACTACTTAAGCCTTCAATACTCATCTGCGGTTGCAAGCGCTGCCAGCAGTTTGGCCCAAATGCCATAACAAGATGGCTTCCATCAGGTGTTGCAAGTGATGCCAACTGCTGTTTAAGCACACTGATATCGGCATCAGTATTTAATGAAAACTCTAAATAATAATGATGAGTTGAAATGTCACTGTTAAATATCCCTGCTTGTGCCACTGCCATAGTGTTATATCTCTTAAATTTAAAACGGATTATAGTTAATCCTAAACAAATCTACTCACATTGACTAGTGTTTAGTCTGTTAGCCAACTGTATACTTTTATTAGGGATTCACCTTTATTTTGCTTGGCACAAAGATGCCTATAAGTACCATCAACGCCATTATTAAATGAACCCCAATTAAAATGGGTTTACCGTAATTAAAAACCTCATAGAGTAGATAGCTAGCTAAATGACTATTAACCACAGCTTGACCGCCAAGAGATTTTATATCAAAGGCTATCATTTCGACTTGGTTTAGCAAGTTAATACTTATAAATAAATTGATACTTGCAAAGATTGCATAAAATAATAAAAACCCGTATTTGAAACTTGTTTTGACTTCAATGTCGAATGCAAACAAGCCCCCAAGTAATGCTAAATGAAGACTAATAAAAATTTCCCAATGGTCATACAACTGAGTATGAATATTCGTTGATAGAGTAATTAATTCTGCAAGAGTCATGTTACTTCCTAGCCATGAGTTTAAGTTTATATACTTGTATTAGGTCGCATAGTACTATGATAGTTTTCCTGTTTCAAAGCAAGGACGCCCAATATGGCCTCGAATGAATTCAGATTGTTTTCACACATGTTCAGAATGCTAGTTTTAACCGCATTCATATTAGTCTGCTTGACCTCATGTAAAAAAGATTCTCAGATTGTTTCCGTCTATAAGTCTGATGGTTCACTCCAGTGCCAGGTAGACAATTTGGGTATACCTCCCACAACGATGCAGGTTGAATTAATGGATCATGATATTCAGATCCATAATGCATACAAAACACATGATGGGCTCATGCATATTCAACTATGTGGAACACCGACAGACAATATAAATGTATTTGAGATTTCTGTTGTTGATATTGAAAAAGCACAAACACTTGGATTTGTATTAATGGTTGAAGGAGATGATGAATAGTGAAAATTAATTTACTTAAAGTCATGGCTTGGGTTGTTTTACCTATCGGGTTAATTGCCTGCAAGCAACAGCAAGAAGAACAGATTTATGATGAATCTGTTCGAGCAGTTAAAGTTTTTACTGTTTTAAATGCAGCGACAGCTACTGAACGTAAATTTCCTGGACAGTCTTCCTCATCAGTAACATCAATTCTAAGCTTTCCAGTATCAGGAAGAATTTTAAAATTAATGGCAGTTGTTGGTGAAAATATAGATAAGGGACAAACTTTAGCTAAGCTAGATAGCACTTCATTTGTTCTCGATCAACAAATTGCTGAAGCGGAATATATGCAGTCTAAAGCTATTTATTCTGAAAAAAAGAGTGACTTTGATAGAAAAGCATCTTTAGCTAAAAAAGGCATGATCACACGTAATGATGTGGAACAATCAGAATCAGCAATGAAATCAGCCCAACAACAGATGAATTTGACACGAACTAAGGTTAAACTCGCCAAAAACAAAGTGCTCGATACCATTTTGAATGCACCTTTTTCAGGTGTCATTGCAGAGCGAATCGTTGAATTATATGAAGAAGTGAGTGCAGGGCAACAAATAGTAGTAATGGAAGGTTTGGGAGGTATTGATGTAAAAATAGACGTCCCCGAAACATTATTATCTAAAATAACAGTTGGTCAAACTGTTCAAGTCTTATTCAATGCTTTTGAGGATGTATTTTCTGCTCGTATTACAGAAATTGGTTCAAAGGCAGATATTGGTAACACCTTTCAGGTGAAAGTCACTTTATCTGATACCCCAAAAGGTTTAAAAAGTGGGATGTCAGCTGAAGTAACACTAAACATTGCTCAAGCAACAGATGAGGAAGAAGAGTATTTAATTCCGCTGAGTAGTCTTGTTGCCGGTGATAGTAATTCGAGAGCATATGTTTATATTGTCGATTCTGAAACTTATCTGCTTAATAAACGGGCTATAACACCAATTGAGAAAGCTAGTTTAGATAATTTCATTGCTGTTACAGGAGTGAATGCCGGCGATAAAATTGCTACTGCTGGTGTGTCCTTTTTATCAGATGGGCTAAAAGTTAAACGCTATCAAGCCCCATAAGGAAAACACTGCAATGTTTAATATCACAGCATTTGCGATAGACAATTCGCGCTTTTCATTGTTCACAGTATTACTGACCGCAGTGTTAGGTGTACTGGTATTTATGCAATACCCCAGCCAAGAAGATCCATCAATTGTAATTCGGCAAGCCCAAGTAACAGCATCATTTCAAGGGATGACGCCAGAGAAAATTGAAGACCTCATTACTAAGCCAATAGAAAAAAAGCTAAGAGAAATATCTGCTATTGATAACATCACATCAGATTCTAAAACAGGAATCTCACTAGTCAAAATAGAAGCACATGACAATATTGAGAACCTTGATGCTGTTTGGCAAGAAGTCAGAAACAAGATGGCAGACGTAAGCCGTGAACTACCCACAGGTACAGTCGGCCCCATTATTAATGATGAAGTTGGCTTAACAGCTATCGCCTCTATTGCCTTGTGGTCCGATGGGTTTTCATATGCAGAAATGAAAGACTATGCCGAAGATCTGCGTGATGAACTATATACCATAGAAGGTACTCAAAAAATTACTCTTTATGGTATTCAAGATGAACGTATATTCATTGAGTTTTCTGCCAATCGCCTAGCCCAGTTAGATATTGAAGTAAGTGTAATTATCAACACATTAAAAACTCAAAACATCATATTACCTGGTGGAAAAATCAATACCGACGGTCTCGATATTATTTTGGAACCCAGTGGTAACCTTCAGTCAATAGATGATATTAATGCCCTTTTAATCGCTATACCTAACACTGATAAATTAATCCGTTTGGAAGATATTGCAACAGTTACTCGAGCTTATATTGACCCACCCAAAACACCTATTTATTTTGATGCCAAACCCGCTATTGTTGTTAGCATCTCAATTCATGAAGGTATAAATAGTGTTCAGTTTGGTGAAGAATTAAAACGTCAGGTTGCAAGAATACAAGCTGATCTACCTTGGGGAATAAAACTCGACTTCGCTACTTTTCAACCCGATTTAGTAGAAAAATCCGTTTCAGGTGCAATTAATAATCTGTATCAAACTATTGGTATAGTTTTATTAGTTGTAATTATTTTCTTAGGGTTTAGATCTGGCCTTATCGTTGGTGCATTTGTCCCGATAACGATGTTAACAGCAATCGTTGTAATGTCCTTTCTTAATGTAGAATTACAACGAATGTCTATTGCTGCCATGATTATTTCACTTGGTATGTTAGTCGATAATGGCATTGTCATGGTTGAGAGTATTACTGTAAAGATGGCTGCTGGAATGAATAAAAAAACCGCCGCTATTTCTGCAGGAAAAACCTTAGCCATTCCATTGCTAACCTCTACGTTGACAACAATATTATTCTTTATTCCCATTGCAATGGCTGAAGGTGGCGTGGGTGAATATACAATGTCATTGGCACAAGTCATCACCATTGTGTTGTTAATCTCATGGTTCTTCTCTCTTTACATCACGCCAATAGTCAGTGCTAAATTTCTTGTCAAAGAGTCAAGTAATAAACAGCAAGGAAAATTAGTTCAAGTTTATACCTCTCTACTACATCAAATATTGCACTTTAAGGTGCTATTTATAACATTTATGATTGTATTGCTAATTGGCTCTGGCTACCTATTAAGCACTGTAGGGAAAGAGTTTTTTCCTTTAGGTGACCGTAATCAATTCCTTGTTTATATTGACTTGCCTGCAGGAACCTCGATTACAAAAACGGATGAAGTTATACAGCGTATGTCTCGCTGGTTATCCGATAAAACTATCAATCCAGAAATCTTAAGCTCAGTTAGCTATGTTGCAAGTGGTGGCCCACGCTTCTTCTTATCATTATCACCTCCCGATCCCGATCCTCACAAAGCTTTTACTGTTGTGAACACACAATCAAGTGAGCAAGTTGATGCCGTTATTCATCGGGTTCAATCTCATCTACTCGATCAGTTTCCAGAAGTACAAGGTGAAGTTAAAAAGATGTGGATGGGCGCTTCTGAAGCTGGGCTATTTGAGCTGCGTGTTTTAGCTACTGATCAACAGACCCTTTTTGACCAAAGTGAAACCATCACCCAAGCACTTCGTGCCATTCCAAATATGACCAGTGTTAAGCATGATTGGGAAAATAAGATCATTAAGTTAGATATTAATATTGATCAGGCTCGAGCACGAAATGTAGATATCAGCTCAGAACAAATAGCTAATGCACTCAATTCTTATTTTAGTGGCAGTGCTGTTACCGACTATCGAGAAGGTGAACATATCATTCCCATCATTGTTCGTGGCCTAGAAGATGAACGAGACACACTAGCGGATATAGCTAAGCTGAATGTATATTCTAAAACACTTGGTAAAACTATCCCTCTGACACAAATTGTTGATGTAACTGGCGGTTGGCAAGTAGCCCGAATTAAACGACGTAATCAACAACGTACTCTGACTATTTCAGCAAAAAATAGAGATCTAACAGCACTACAAATTTTAGAACAGATTCAACCAACACTGGATACTATGTCTGGTGATTTTGAATTACAAATTTCAGGTGAAATAGAAGAACAGAGTAAAGCAAATGGAAAATTATTTGCTAACTTCCCTTATGCCATTGGCTTGATTATTTTATTACTTATATGGCAATTTAATTCCTATAGAAAAACAGCCATTATTTTGCTAACGATACCGTTAGTACTAATCGGAGCAACACTTGGATTGGTTGTTATGGATGCATTGTTTGGATTTATGGTTATATTAGGATTTTTCAGTCTTGCCGGAATTATCATTAATAATGGAATTGTCTTGATTGACCAAATCGCCACTGAAGAATCAAAGATGCACAATCGTTATCAAGCACTAATCAATGCCTGTGTATCGCGTTTACGGCCTATTATGATTACAACACTAACAACAGTACTTGGCCTGATGCCACTAATTCTAGCTAATGATGCATTATTTTACGGCATGGCAAGTGCCATGGCCTTTGGTTTGGCTGTCGGTTCAATAATGACACTAGGATTCGTGCCAGCATTATATGCTTTGTTTTATAGTATCAAACGAATTTAAATATTCCTTATCCACATAGCGCACCCAACAAAGCTACTAATTATGACATCACCATCAAAACATGAAACACCAAAAAGGCTCACACCTGATATCATCTCAGCTGCTCCAACAAATACTAAGAAAACAACTTAAACTAAATAATAATATTGAGAGAATAATAATGAGTGAAAATTCACCTGCTAAAAAGACATTTCAACAACGTGCTGATGAGTTTATTGCTGTTGCAAACCAGCAAGTACCTGATAGTTCTGTAGATGATGTTAATACATCAATTATATTTGCTGCCGCACGTTTTAATGCGTTTAGCGTAGCCCGTTCAGTTGACAGTGCTGACAAGTTGCAAGCAGAGAAACAAGAAGCTTTAGAATACTTCACACAACGCTTCGCAGAGATGTTTGCACAAAATATAGATGAATATATTTCTCGTTTTGACAGCTATTCACAAAAATAACCTGATAGTGAAAGTCTAGAATATCATACCTATTTCAGACAATGACCCGCTTATTCTGAAGTCCGTGCATATTCATTTTCAAATAAAGGTTCTATTAAGGGGTTGGCTTACTTTTATTTGATAAAAATAAAATATTAGGTTGGCTGACTCCTTTTTGTTCTTCATAGGGTAACAAGGCTCCCTTATTTATTGCGAGCATACCCATTACCCGTTTAATAGCAAAAAAAATAGGCCGCATAAAGAAGCCGGCCTATTAAGGGGAAGAACATATTGTGTTTAAAATAACTGAGAACGTTTGTTATCCGTCATTAAACAATACTTTAGAAAATGTAAATCAGATTGAGACATCACTTCATGTGCTTTACTATTATCCGTTTCAAGCCAACGACAAACCATATCTGTCGAGACATTTAGGTATTGAGCTACTTGCTCGTGACTTAACTGTAAATCGGCAATAAGTTTTGCTGCTTCTAAATTAGTATTCATAATTTTATGTAGTGGCATCCAGTTTAGAATTCACCACACTCAACATCTTTCATTGTTTTCGCTTTTATTTCGTCAAGCGTTGGCAAGAAGTCATAACTAATAATATCCTGGCCAGAAAAGCTCTTATGCGCTTTAATACGGTCAAACCAAGCTTTTATATTGCCAAGTTTTGCAAAAAGCTCGCCCTCACCCATTACCGTTAATAGGTGAATATAGATAGTCCAATGAATATCTGCATAAGAATAAGCACCAACCACGAATTCATTTAATGATAGTTGCTCATCAAAAGCATTCAATGGAGCAGTAAGTGCTTTACGTGCAGCTTGGATAGCAAGATCATTGGCAGTGAATGATGAATCTGCCATTCGTCCACATACTTTTTGCATCATGAGTGCTTCGACATACGGTTGCACATCTGCTTTACCCACTTCCATCCAGTACATTCCAGAGGCAAGGACAGCTGCGTTACGGGGTGCTAAACGGTTACCAAGACCACGACCTTCAATAAAAACAGCAGTACCAGGTTCACCAATTACGGTGTAATGCGCTTCTTTTAATGCTGGCGTAATACCAAACGATGAAATAGCGCGATAGTCAGCGCTATCTTGCTCGCCTTTTGTCATATCTAAAATACCGCTTTCAACTTCAATGCCTTTTTCAGCAGCAGTTAAAAGACATTTTAACGTGTCGATATCACCAGGGAAGCCAAGCAATTGCATGACATACTGGGTTTTTTTCATCGCACCATCGGCACCATAGCGATCTTCCGCATCTAGTGATTTAGCTGCAGAACCAAAATGAAATAAATTAGCCATAATTTTTTCTCCTCTCTATGCTGATCAGGCTACTGATCTGAGCTGTTTGTTTTTAACATCGTCAAGTGAAGGCAGTCCTGCGTAGCTAGGACGTGCTTTTACCCTACTAAACCATGCATTTAAGTTACTGCGTGATGTAATCGCTTCTTCAGCACCCGCTAGACATAGCATGTGTGCTACAGCTGTCCAATGGACATCTGCAAACGAATAATCGCCAACAATGTACTCTTTAGTATCAACAA
This sequence comes from uncultured Gammaproteobacteria bacterium, assembly GCA_913058195.1. Lineage (GTDB taxonomy): Bacteria > Pseudomonadota > Gammaproteobacteria > Nitrosococcales > Methylophagaceae. Next base: position 12,639 of record CAJXPP010000025.1, read on the forward strand.
ACTTATTAAGCTCATCCAACACGGTATCAATTGTCTTACAAGCCACTTCTGTATCGCCACCTGTTTCGCCATAAATATTGGCATCGACTAATACTTCGAGTGCCGGTTCACATAGCGTTCTGGCAATTTGACCCCAGTAGTTTTGATGCCCATAGAATGCTGCTTTTTTTGGATTTAACAAAGTTTTGCCTTCACCACGAACATCTAGAAATGACAGTATGGCGTTAACACTGATTGTTGAAAAATTGCCTTCTTCCAAATAGGGGTATTTACCAAACGGTGATAATGCCCGATAAGCATCTGAATCACAGACTCCAGCTTTAACATCCAAGACTTCCACATCCAACTTGACCTTTTTTTCCGCAGCCATCAGCAGACATTTACATGTGTTTGCGTCGCCCGGAAATCCGCGCATTGTCATGCGTAGCTCTTCTTTCTTTTTTTTATTCCAAAATGCCATTTTAACCTCTTTTTATTGTGTATTTAGCTACATTAAAATACTCAAATACGCTTCCACCCATACGATCGGGCTTAAACCATCTGCAGTGACGTTAACTATTGATTAGCTTTCCCATTTAAATGGGGCATCGCGTGCTACACCAAAAAACATCGCAACAGAACTGACGAGCCAGATTAAAAAAGCAATCGCTGTGCCTAATGCCCAAACAGGGTCACTGTGATGGGCACCTACACCAATCTCGGTAGCTCCAAAGGCAACGATTACTGTCCAAATCAATATAGCCAAAAAACCTTTAAATGAACTCATATTTTTCTCCTCAAAATTTCATACTAGTGACTGAGCATCCTTGCTCTATAATCCATCCTTCTTTCATCACTAAATTTCTGTAATTAACTTCAGTTTTAGTTCACAGACGGCATGTTTTTCCATCCCGCACGTTTATTCATGCGATCTGCAACTACACGCTCACCTTCTGAAGCCATTTCTTCATCCCATTTAGCTAGATGAGGCTTGATAAATGATTCCCAAACAGGTGGGACTATCAGCATTGATAACATTGCGAAATAACCAACACCTGTATCAGGAGAGCCTACTTCGTCTAATTCCCAGAAGTGAGTTTCACCCCTGTCATGGTGATCACCTTGGCGACCAATCTCAATGAAACCGAGTTGTGTAAATGGTGACTCACCCACATCCCATGAGTGGCGATATTCGATTGGCTCACCTTTTTCGCGGATCAAACCGTAATGTTCTAAGAAGTTCAATACTTCTAATTCAAAAGCGGAAATTGTCCATGCGATACCCATAATACCTAGTCCCGCCCAACCACCAACAAACCAAAATAGGAACACGGTTGGCAAGCTCATAGCATAGCCACGTAGCCAACGGTTTTGTATAGAAATAAAGGATACTTGTAGGCGTGCTAAACGTGCTTTTTCCATTTTGTATAGGAAACGAGATTGACCAAAATGTGATAGCAAGAAATGCTTGTAGATATTACGTCCACGAGGGCAAGTTGCTGGATCATCTTCGTGAGCCAATTCAAGATGGTGGTTATATACGTGTGCATAGCAGAAATGTGCAATACCACTTAAAGCCATCATCCAACGTGATAATACGAATGTAGGTCCCTTGGTATGAGACAACTCATGTCCAAACATAATACCCAAACCCATGAATATACCGTTTGAAATAGCAGCACCGACAAGGTTAAAACCTGTTATACCTGTATTAATAGTAATACCCATCACTTCCATAGTGCCAATAGGTACGCCAGCAGCATATTCAGACACTCGCCAGATCAATGATAATTGTAGTAAAACAAATATTGGCATCTGCAAGTACATCATGCTGTTCAATAACCAAGGCATACCATTCAATTCGCCATTTTCATCAACACCTGCTGGTTCGAGCTTCATCGGCAGCAAGCTAGTTGCCCAGTCGATAGCCATAGCGAGAAATAACATACCAAGACCTAACCAAGCAAAGGTCCCGCCATACACAATACCCAACATTGCCACTACGATAAGGCTTGGGGTTAAAAAATATCTCAGATTAATGATCAGTTTGGTCATCAGTCCTACCTCCTTTAATTAAAAAATGACTACATCTGTAGACGTCGGACAGGCTACAACTCCGTATTAGCAGCGCCTATACGTATTATCATCACAAAAAACATGGGTATTTAACCATGTAATTAACAAGTGTATTTAACCACATGATAAGTACTGTCTCTTATACACATCTCCGAGCCCACGAGACTAGGCATGATCTCGT
>CAJXPP010000026.1 GCA_913058195.1 uncultured Gammaproteobacteria bacterium
CCTAGTCTCGTGGGCTCGGAGATGTGTATAAGAGACAGTAGTTGAGTTTCAAGCTCTTCTAATAAATCATCATCAATCACTTTTTTGCCGAGAATCAACGATGAAAAACCATCAGTGAGTTTTGAGCTAGTGCGGCTTAAACGCTCCTTTAGCCGTCCAAACAAACCATTTTTTTGTAGTTCAGGTTCTGTTTGTGAGGTGGGAGCTGTATCATCAATACCTTGATTCTGAGATTTTTGTTGTGTGACGATCTCTTCGATTTCGACGTTATCTGTAGATTTATTCTTTTTTCTTAGGAAACTAAACATATTTATTACGGGTCGGTTTATTGTAGGTTCAATATTAGATTTTATCATGTCATTGAAATAGAGAGACAAATGGTTATTAAATTTAGACAAATAATAGGCTTAGCATTGTTATTGCCAAGTTTTGTGATGGCGAATGTAAGTGAATATCAGCTAAATAATGGTTTGAAGCTAATCGTTAAGGAAGATCACCGTGCGCCGGTCGTGGTCTCACAAGTTTGGTATAAAGTAGGCTCTAGTTATGAGCATAATGGTATTACTGGTGTGTCGCATATGCTGGAACATATGATGTTTAAAGGCACAGAAAACCTGGGGCCAAATGAGTTTTCTCAGATTATTGCAGCAAATGGTGGACGTGAAAATGCGTTTACTGGACAGGACTATACCGCTTATTTTCAAACATTAGAAAAAGATCGATTAGCGATCAGCTTTAAGCTTGAAGCAGAGCGGATGCGAAAATTAATCATTGATAATGCCGAATTAGTAAAAGAGCGTGATGTGGTGGTAGAAGAGAGACGAATGCGCACTGAGGATAAACCACACGCCTTACTGCGAGAGGCCTTTAACGCAACCGCATTTGTAAATAGTCCCTATCATCATCCTGTTATCGGTTGGATGAGTGATATTAATAATTACCAAGCAATTGATCTTCAGCAGTGGTATCAAAAATGGTATGCACCCAATAATGCAGCTGTAGTGGTCGTTGGAGATGTTGATGCCGATGAGGTTTATGCCTTAGCTAAACAGTATTTTGGTCCGCTAAAACCGGAAATTACAGCGCAGCTGAAACCTCAAATTGAAGTTGAACAAAAGGGCAAAAGAACCATTGAGATTCATGCTCCAGCAAAACTACCTTATATGATGATGGGTTGGAAAGTACCTGTTGTAAATACACTCACTGATGAGCCTGAATGGGAACCTTATGCCCTAGAAGTGTTGGCAGGAATTTTAGATGGAGGCAATAGCACTCGTTTTGCACGAGACTTAGTGCGAGGCAGTGAAATTGCAGCTGGTGTGAGTGCTGGTTATGATTTGTTTTCACGTTTAGCAGGTTTATTTTTAATTGCTGGCACACCTGTAAAAGGTAAAACGGTTGCTGATTTGCAACAAGCCGTTATAACGCAAATTGATTTACTCAAAACAGAATTGGTAACAGAACAAGAGTTGAAACGGATAAAGGTCCAAGTAGTAACTAGCGCAGTTTATGAACGTGATAGCGTGTTTTATCAAGGGATGCAAATTGGAATGTTAGAGACGGTTGGACTGGATTGGCGTCTTAGCGATGCTTATGTTGAAAATGTACAAGCGGTGACAATGCAACAAGTGCAAGCTGTAGCAAAGAAATATTTTGTTGACCGAGGTTTAACAATTGCTGAATTGATTCCAATGCCATTTGGTGATCAAAAAGTGACAATGCCAGTAGGAGAAGAATATGGTCACTAATATTGTTAGCTTTACTGTGGTTATATTAATATCGCTATCAGCTTATGCTAGTCCTAATATTGAACACTGGCAGACCAGCAATGGCGCGCAAGTGTATTTTGTTGCTGCACCTGAATTAGCTATGATTGATGTTGAAGTAATATTTGATGCAGGATCAGCACGAGATGGGCAAGGCTCTGGTACAGCATTGATGACAAATGCTATGTTAAATGAAGGTGCCAATGGGGTAAGCACTGATGATATTGCCGCTAAATTTGAAGATGTAGGAGCGCGATTTGGTAACTCATCTCAACGCGATATGGCAATGATAAGTTTGCGTAGTTTAACCGCAGAAGAGCAGTTAACGCCTGCTTTGAAGATGTTTAGCTCAGTATTGACGCAAGCTGACTTTCCTCTAACTTCATTTGAACGTCTTCAGAAACAAATGTTGATTGGTCTACAAGCGGAAAAACAGTCGCCATCGGCTATTGCTGCGCGTGCTTTTAATACTAAGCTATATGGCGACCACCCTTATGCTGCGATGCCTGTAGGCGATGATAAATCAGTTAAGGCGTTAAATGTAGAGTCATTAAAATTATTTTATCAACAGTATTATGTAGCTAAAAATGCAGTGATAATTCTTGTTGGCGCTGTTACTAAACAACAGGCTATAGCAATTGCCAATCAAGTCGTAGCGAAATTGCCCACTGGCAAAAAAGCACAAGCAATAACTAAAGTTGATTCTATACAAACGGCTGAAAAAATTGTTATTAAACACCCATCAACTCAAACCCATATTCTTATGGGCCAATTAGGAATAAAACGTAGTGATGCTGATTACTTCCCCTTATATGTCGGCAATCATATACTTGGTGGAAGTGGTTTAGTCTCGCAATTAAGTAATGAGATTCGTGAAAAACGAGGCTTGTCTTACAGTGTGTATAGTTACTTTCGACCGATGCGTGAATTAGGGCCGTATCAATTCGGTTTGCAAACTCGTAATGATCAAGCTGACGAAGCATTAAGCGTTTTACAAAATACCTTAGTATCTTTTATCAAAAACGGTGTAACGGCTGAAGAGCTTGTGGCTGCCAAACAAAACATTACAGGTGGTTTTGCCTTACGTCTGGATAGTAATAGTAAAATTGCTGGTTATTTAGCTATGATGGGTTTTTATGGTTTGCCGTTAGATTATCTTGAGACCTTTAAAGATCAGGTTAATTCGGTAACCGTTGAACAAATTAAAGAGGCGTATACACGTCGTGTGCAGGCAGACAATATGATTACGGTGATGGTTGGTGGCAAAAAGTAAAACAAATTCAAATAATCAACTACGAATTATCGCGGGTAAGTGGCGGGGACGAAAACTAACGTTTCCTGATGTTGATGGATTAAGGCCCACGCCTGATCGTGTTCGTGAAACAGTGTTTAATTGGCTGCAACCTTATTTGGCTTATGCACATTGCTTAGATTTATTTGCAGGTAGCGGGGCGCTTGGCCTAGAGGCCGCTTCGCGTGGTGCTGAGCAAGTAGTGATGGTTGAGCAGAATAGTTTAGCCAGTAAGCATTTACTAGCGCACTGTAGCTTGTTGGCAGCAGAACATTGTCAGGTTGAGGCCAAGTCAGCGCAGCAGTTTTTAGCCAGTAATACGAGACAATTTGAAATTATCTTCATTGATCCACCTTATCAAGTAAATTTATGGACAGAGGTAGCTCAGCAATTAGAACAAACTGGCGCTGTAGCGGATAATGCGATTATTTATTTGGAATGCCCGAGTAAAGGCGACTTACCCGACTTGCCGAGTCATTGGCTGATGATTAAAGATAAAAAAGCAGGCGAAGTGCGTTATTGCTTGTTTAGAAATGAAAAAGGAGAACAATTTTGACAACAACGGCAATTTACCCAGGGACATTTGATCCTATTACTAACGGTCATAGTGATTTGATAGTGCGTGCAAGTAAACTTTTTGACCGTGTGATTGTTGCTGTTGCAGTTAACCCCAGTAAAAAACCTTTGTTTTCACTAGAACAGCGTGTCGAATTAGCACAACAATCATTACTAGGCTTAGAAAATGTCGAAGTATGTGGGTTTGAAGGTTTATTAATTGATGTTGCTATGGAAAAGAAAGCAAATATTATTATTCGGGGTTTACGTGCTGTATCAGACTTTGAACATGAATTTCAATTGGCGAGTATGAATCGCAAAATGCAGCCAGAAATTGAAACACTTTTTCTAACGCCAGCAGAACAATTTACCTTTATTTCGTCGAGTTTAATACGAGAGATCGCGACTCTAGGTGGCAATGTTTCTGACTTTGTATCTCCCGCGGTAATGTCTGCTTTAAAAGCTAGATTGGTCTAAAGTGTATAGAACCGCTAAGATCGTGAAATAATTTTGTAGAGTTGGAGTTTGAAATGTCGTTATTTATCACTGATGAATGTATCAATTGTGATGTCTGTGAACCTGAATGCCCAAATAGCGCTATTACGCAAGGTGAAGAAATCTATGAGATTGCTCCCGCCTTATGTACAGAATGTGTCGGTCATTTTGATACGCCTCAGTGCGTGGAAGTTTGCCCAGTTGATTGTATTCCCAAAGATCCCGATAACGAAGAAACGGAAGATCAATTACAAGGGAAGTATGAATTATTAATGGCTGCTGGAAAATAATAAGCTTTTTATGAGTAAGACTTTATAAAGCTAATTTTCTGAAGCAAAAAACAAGTTTTGTTACTCATCATCATGCATAAACAGAAATGTTGGCATCGCAGTTGAAGGCAATTGTTTTAGTATTTATCTTTATGAGAATTGCCGTCTAAGGTAAACTTATTTGTTTTTAATTCTCAGCATCATAGAATCATAGAGTAACCATGCAACAAGAATATAACCCAGCCGATATTGAAGCCACTGCCCAGAATTGGTGGCATGAACAAAAGAGCTTTCGTGCCTTAGAAGATTCCACTAAAGAAAAGTACTATTGCTTAGCGATGTTCCCTTATCCTAGTGGTCAATTACATATGGGCCATGTGCGTAATTACACCATTGGTGATGTTATTTCGCGTTATCAGCGAATGCAAGGCAAGAATGTATTGCAGCCAATGGGTTGGGATGCATTTGGTTTACCAGCAGAAAATGCAGCGATTAAGAATAAAGTTGCACCAGCAGCATGGACGTATGACAATATTGATTATATGCGTGATCAGTTGAAACGGCTAGGTTTAGGCTATGACTGGGAACGTGAATTAGCAACATGTACGCCGCAATATTATCGTTGGGAACAGTGGTTATTTACACGTCTATTTAAAAAAGGTTTAGTGTATAAAAAGACGGCAGCGGTTAACTGGTGTCCCGTTGATAACACAGTATTGGCGAATGAGCAGGTTATTGATGGTTGCTGCTGGCGTTGTGATACTGAAGTTGAAAAACGTGAAATTCCACAATGGTTTATGAAAATAACTGACTATGCGGAGCAATTATTAACTGATTTAGATCAATTAGATGGTTGGCCTGAACAAGTTAAAACGATGCAAGCAAATTGGATCGGCCGTTCTGAAGGCTTACAGATTGAGTTTGGAATTGCCGATAGTGATGAGAAATTAGCTGTTTATACAACACGACCTGATACTTTAATGGGTGTGACTTACGTTGCGGTAGCAGCTGAGCATCCCTTAGCGATACAATCCGCTGAATCGAATTCTGAATTGCAGTCATTTATTGATGAATGCCGCAAGATGGAAACTTCGGAAGAGGCGATGGAAACAGCTGAGAAGAAAGGTGTCGCAACCGGTTTAATGGCGATTCATCCAGTAACGGGAGAACAAGTTCCTGTTTGGGCAGCCAATTTTGTATTAATGGGTTACGGTACTGGTGCTGTTATGTCAGTTCCTGCTCATGATCAGCGTGATTATGAGTTTGCCAAAAAATATAATCTAGCTATCAATCAGGTCATTGAACCAATCGATGATGCAGACGGTGATATAACTCAAGCTGCATTTACCGACAAAGGTCGTTTAATTAATTCACAGCAGTTTGATGGCTTAAGCTCAGCGGATTCATTCAATGCGATTGCTGACTATTTAGTTGAACAAAATAAAGGTGAAAAGCAGGTTAATTACCGATTACGCGACTGGGGTGTATCCCGTCAGCGTTATTGGGGAACACCTATTCCAATCATTAATTGCCCTGATTGTGGCGCGGTCCCTGTTCCTGAAGCTGATTTACCAGTACGATTACCAGAAGATGTGATTGTCGATGGTAGTGGCTCGCCAATTAAATCAATGCCAGAGTTTTATCAATGTGCTTGCCCACAATGTGGTACTGATGCCGAACGTGAAACGGATACCTTTGATACTTTCTTTGAATCATCGTGGTATTACGCTCGTTTTACCTGCCCTGATAATGAAGAAGCTATGTTAGATGAGCGGGCTGATCATTGGTTACCTGTTGATCAATATATCGGTGGTATTGAGCATGCGGTATTACACCTTCTTTATGCGCGTTTTTTCCATAAATTAATGCGTGACGAAGGTTTAGTTTCTGGCGATGAACCATTTAAAAACTTGCTAACACAAGGAATGGTGTTGAAAGATGGCACTAAGATGTCAAAATCAAAAGGAAATACCGTTGATCCTCAGTCCTTGATTGATCAATATGGTGCTGACACATCACGGTTATTTATGATGTTTGCTGCACCGCCTGAACAGTCATTAGAATGGTCTGATAAAGCCGTTGAAGGTTCAAACCGCTTTTTGAAACGTTTATGGCGCAGTGTGCAGGATCATATTGAACAAGGTTCTGTTTCTGCATTAGATGTTAATTCTTTGAGCGATGAGTTGAAAGATTTCCGACGTCAAACTTATCAAGCACTAAGCAAAGTAAGCGATGATATCGGTCGACGACATACCTTTAATACCGCGATTGCAGCGATTATGGAACTGATGAATGCCTTGGCAAAAGTGAAGGATAACAGTGAGCAAGCGCGAGCAGTTGTTCAAGAAGCATTAGAAATAACAGTATTAATGTTGTCACCGATCACGCCGCATATCAGTCATCATTTATGGCAGGTATTAGGCCATGATGAAGCCATTGTTGATGTAGCGTGGCCTAAAGTCGATGAGACGGCCTTAGTACAAGATAAAATTGAACTGATGGTGCAGGTCAATGGTAAGCTACGTTCTAAATTATCTGTTGCGGCTGATTTAGCCAAAGATGCTGTTGAAAAATTGGCATTAGCAGATGAAAGTGTGCAGAAATTTACCGAAGGAAAAGAAGTGCGTAAGGTGATTGTAGTGCCGGGTCGCTTAGTCAATATTGTAGTTGCAGGTTAAGGAACTCGTTATGTCTCGTAGTCTTTCAAATGTAATATTAGGGTTGTTATTCGTTGTCATTGCTGGCTGTGGGTTTCATTTGCGTGGTTCAGCAAACCTGCCTGATAGCTTGAAAACAATGTATATTCAGGGAGTGAATTTGCAACAAGGTTTGGGCTTAGAATTAAAGCGAAGCTTAGTGAGTAATGATGTCAAAATCATGTCTGACTATCAGTCTGGAATCGCTGTACTTACGATGTTAGATAATAAATTTGAACGTCGGGTATTATCGGTTGGTTCAGATGCTAAAGTCAGTGAATATCAGTTATATGGTTCATTGCAGTATAAATTAACAGATAATAATGGCCAAGTTATTATTGAGTCAGAGAGCCTTGAAGCAGTGCGTGATTATCGATTCGATCAAAACCAAGTATTAGCAGCAGATCAAGAAGAGGCGCAACTACGACAAGCCTTAAATGAGCAATTGGTACAAAGCTTATTGCGTCGATTATCTGTACTAAAATAGTTACTATTTCGTTGTGCGGTTGAGAGCTGAACAAGTAGCTGGGCATTGCCAACAGGGTTTATTACCTATTTATTTGATATTTGGTGATGAGGCTATGTTGGTTGAAGAAACGGCCGATGTACTTCGTCAGAATATTCGACAATTAGGAGCAGAAGACAGGCAGGTTTGGCATGTTGAAGGCCGGTTTAATTGGTCTGAAATACAGTTTGAAGAGCAAACAATGTCTTTGTTTTCAAGCCAACGGTTGCTGGAAATACGATTGCCTTCTGGTTCGCCAGGTAAGGATGGCGGTGAAGCATTACGAGCTTATGCAGCTAACCCTCCTGTCGATACTACTCTACTTATAATCAGTGGCAAAATAGATTCGCGCTCGCAAAAAAGCAAATGGTTTACAGAGTTAGATAAGGTTGGAGCCACAATTCCTATATGGCCCGTCGATGCTGCTAACTTACCTCGATGGATTATCCAACGCATGCAGCAACGGGGTTTGCGTGCTAGCACAGCGACTGCTTCACTTATTGCTGAGCGTGTTGAAGGTAATTTATTTGCTGCAGCACAAGAAATTGATAAGTTACAATTACTTTGTCCAAATGGTGATGTTGACGAGCAGACGGTATTAGCATCTGTCGCAGATAATGCTCGCTTTGAATCATTTGGCTTGATAGATGCAGTGATGTCAGGCCACACGGGTAAAATTCCACGTATGTTAGGACGCTTGCGTGCGGAAGGCTTAGATATATTGTCAATCTTTTCAGCTGTGACGTGGTCCTTACATCGATCGGTTGATATGGCTGCTCAGCTTGATAATGGAATGCGACTTGAACAAGTCTTTGCAGCACAGAAACCACCTATTTGGGAAAAAAACCGCCCGATGATGCAGACAGCATTGAGCCGACATAATTACTCTCAATGGTTAGCTTTTTTACCATTGATGGCACAAGTTGACCAAGCAGCTAAAGGCAGTTTAAAAGCTGATCCATGGTTATTATTAGAGTCACTGTGTATGCAAGTGGCAGGCACAACTATTATTCGTTCACATTAGGAGAATGGCATTGGATATTCAAAATTATATGCAAGCCTTAGGGCAACAAGCGAAAGAAGCAAGTAGAGCTTTATCACGCGCCGGTACTAATGCTAAAAATCATGCATTACTGTTAATCGCTAGCGAAATTAGAAAGTCTGCAGATAACTTAAAACTACAAAATAAATTAGATATGGATGCAGGCCAATCTAAAGGCTTAGATGCAGCATTACTTGATCGCTTAGAGTTAACGGATTCTCGTATTGAAGGAATGGCTGAAGGTTTAGAGCAAATTGCAGCCTTACCTGATCCTGTTGGTGAGATCAGTAATATGAATTACCGCCCATCAGGTATTCAGCTTGGTCAGATGCGAGTCCCTTTAGGTGTGATTGGTATTATCTATGAGTCTCGCCCAAATGTAACAGCCGATGCAGCAGGTCTGTGTTTGAAATCAGGTAATGCCACTATATTACGTGGTGGTAGCGAAGCGATTAACTCAAATAAAGCTGTTGCAGCGTGCATTCACCGAGGCCTTGAACAGGCTGGTTTGCCGGCTACTGCTGTACAAGTTGTGGAAACAACAGATCGCGCAGCAGTTGGTGAACTGATTACGATGTCTGAATATATTGATGTCATTGTGCCACGCGGCGGTAAAAGTTTGACTGAGCGAATCAGTAATGATGCCCGCGTGCCGGTGATTAAACATTTAGATGGTATTTGTCACGTTTATATCGACGCGGCAGCTGATTTAGATATGGCAGAAGATATTGCTTTTAATGCAAAATGTCACCGTTATGGTGTGTGTAATGCAATGGAAACTTTATTGGTTGATAGTGCCGTTGCTGTGGATATTTTACCCCGCTTGGCTAAACGCTACGCGACTGAATCAGTTGAATTGCGTGGTTGCGAACAAACACGAACTATTCTGACTGATATTCATGCTGCAAGCGATGAAGATTGGGATACAGAATATTTAGCACCCATATTAGCTATTCGCATTGTGGATGGTATTGACGAAGCAATGGATCATATTCATAAACACAGTTCAGGGCATACCGAAACGATTGTGACGGAAGACTATGCTTCATCACGTCGATTCTTAGCCGAAGTTGATTCAAGTTCAGTAATGGTCAATGCCTCAACCCGCTTTGCTGATGGTTTTGAATATGGTTTAGGAGCTGAAATTGGTATATCTACCGATAAGATTCATGCGCGTGGCCCTGTTGGTTTAGAAGGTCTCACTTCGCAAAAATGGATTGTATTGGGTAGCGGCCAAATCAGACAGTAGCCTATGACTAAAGCAATAGGAATATTGGGTGGGACATTTGATCCTATTCATTATGGTCATTTACGGCCTGCACTGGAGGTGGCAGATAAACTTGCTTTGTCACATATTCGACTTATTCCGAATGCTATTCCGCCGCATCGACCTCAACCTTTAGCTACGGCTGAGCAACGACTAATAATGCTGCAATTAGCAGTTGAAAATAATCAACAATTTAAAGTAGATGATCGTGAGCTGACGCGTGACGGTATATCGTATACTTTTGATACATTAGCCAGTCTACGACAAGAGTATCCTACAACCGCCCTATATTTATTGCTTGGCAGTGATGCTTTCTTATATATTCAAACATGGCACCGTTGGCAAGAACTACTTGATCTTGCCCATATCGCTGTTATGCAGCGTCCTGGTGAATTGCCTGAAATGAATCAAGATACGCGAATATGGTATCAACAATATCTTGCCAGCTCTGAGGATATAAATTTACTGCATGGGAAAATCTGGCCAGTTTCTGTTACTCAATTGATGATATCTGCTACGGCTATTAGGTCAATGGTTGCTCACGATCAAAGTACACAGTTTTTATTACCTGATGCGGTTGCTTGTTTTGTTAAACAAAACAAAATGTATAGTGCTGAATAAGCAATATGGACAATGCATTCTTTATGGCATCTAAATTAGCTTGGGTCTTCTTAAGCCCGATTAATTTAATTGCTATATTGATGAGTTTCGCGACTATTGCATTAGTTTTTAATAAAATTACTTTTGCTAAATGGTTATTGCTGCCAACTATGCTGTTAAGTGTTTTGTTACTGATATACCCAATCAGCGATAGTGTAATGTACCCATTAGAAAGTCGGTTTCAAAAACCAGATGAATTACCTGTAAATATTGATGGCATTATTGTATTAGGAGGCGGTGAAGAACTGAAATTATCGCTGGACTGGCATACTGCGGAAATGGGCAATGGTGGTGACCGTTTCTTTGCTGCAGCACTATTAGCAAAAACCTATCCACTAGTCCCGGTTATTTTTTCTGGAGGTAGTGGTTTGTTAGACTCACCTGCTTTAGTAACTGAACTATCGGTGGCTAAAGACCTATTAACTGGCATGGGTATTAATGAAAGCCGCTTAATTATTGAATCATCATCACGCAATACGTATGAAAATTTTGTTTTTCTATCATCAGTATTACCTCAAAGAAGTGGCCGTTATTTATTGATCACCTCGGCATTTCATATGCCGCGCTCAGTTGGTGTTGCTCGAAATCAAGGCTTTAATGTGATTCCGTATCCTGTTGATTACCGCAGTAATTCAACTAAATTACGTCAATATGATTTTAGCTTGTTCGAACATTTACAAGTTTTGGAGCCGGCATGGAAGGAGTGGATTGGCCTAACCGTTTATTATTGGACGGGTAAAACATCTTCTTGGTTTCCAGCAATGGAGCCTTAGAATTTAATATCAGACGTGGGCGGCTGCATCAGGTAAAATGTCCGGTAATCAATAGAATAGGAGAGCCAAATGCAGGCTAAAGAACTACAGCTTTTAGTGATCGATGCACTAGAAGATATTAAAGCAGAAGATATTCAAGTATTAGATGTAATGACAATGACTGATGTAACCGATTACATGGTTATTGCTACAGGTAAATCGAGTCGTCAAGTTAAAGCCCTTGCCAATGAAGTGTCTGTGCAAGCGAAAGCTGCAGGTGTGAATCCTCTTGGTATGGAAGGTGAAGATGTCGGTGAGTGGGCTCTAGTCGATTTAGGTGATGTGATTGTTCACGTCATGACGGCTCAAGTGCGTGCGACTTATAATTTAGAAAAATTATGGAGCGTACCTGACAGCTCTGAAGATTCTGTAGCAGAATAAGTTTAGGGCTTTTACTGATGAAGCTGAATTTGTTGGCTGTCGGAACTAAAATGCCAGCATGGGTCACGGATGGCTATCAAGAATATGCCAAACGAATGCCTCGAGAGTGCAGCCTTAATTTGCATGAAATCCCACCTGCAAAACGTGGCAAGAGCGGCAGTGCGGAACAGTGGATGCGAGAAGAAGGTGAACGAATTCTTGCTGTTATCCCCAAAGATCATCATGTTGTTGCTTTAGATGTTAAAGGTAAACCATGGACGACAGAGCAATTAGCTGAACAGTTAAAAAGTTGGCAAGCAGATGGCCGTGATGTCTCGCTTATTGTGGGCGGGCCAGATGGTTTGACCAATGATTGTTTACAGCGTGCTAACCAACGCTGGTCTCTATCAGCTTTAACATTGCCTCATCCTTTAGTTCGAATCGTATTGTCTGAACAGTTATACCGTGCTTGGACTGTGTTACAAAATCACCCCTATCACCGCGCATGAATTTTCCAGCTATATATCTAGCTTCGAGTTCACCTCGACGGCGTGAACTTCTAAGTCAAATAGAAGTGAACTTTTCAGTATTATCGTTGGAGGTGGATGAGAGTTCACTAAAAAATGAAGCGCCAATTGATTATGTTTTGCGTGTTGCTATTGCTAAGGCACAAGCTGGTTGGAATAGTTTGGACTACAATGAACAAAAACCTGTTTTAGGTTCTGATACTTCTGTTGTTTTAGATGGTGAGGTATTGGGTAAACCCAAAAATAATGACGATGCTAGACGTATGTTGCAGCGTTTATCGGGCAATGCTCACCAAGTAATGACGGCAGTGGCGATTGTTAATGGAGATCGTATTTTGTCTGAGGTTAATATTAGCAATGTTCAGTTTTCTGAATTAAACGAATCAGATATCGCTTGGTATTTAGCCACTAAAGAGGGCGTTGATAAAGCGGGCGGCTATGCAGTTCAGGGTCTTGCTGCATTATTTATTGACAATATTGAAGGTAGTTATTCCGCTATTATGGGACTACCATTAAGAGAAACTGGTCTGCTATTGACCCAATTATCGGAACAAATGGAATGAGTAGTGAAATTCTGATCAATGTCACGCCAAGTGAAACTCGTGCCGCTGTTGTGGATAATGGCGTGTTGCAAGAAGTCTTTATTGAGCGTTCTGAGTGTCGGGGTATAGTTGGAAATATCTATAAAGGCAAGGTGTGCCGTGTCTTACCTGGCATGCAGGCTGCCTTTGTTGAAATTGGCTTAGCGCGGGCTGCATTTTTACATGCATCAGACATTTCTATTCCTAAAGGCCAAACTGGCGATCTTCAAACAGCAGGGGTGCCGCCAATCACTTCTTTGTTGCGAGAGGGGCAAGAAGTACTTGTGCAAGTGATCAAAGATCCACTCGGAAGTAAAGGTGCACGATTAACAACGCAGCTATCAGTGTCATCACGCTATTTAGTTTATATGCCTGATACGCAAGGTGTTGGGGTTTCCTTAAAGATTGAGGATGATGAAGAACGTAGTCGTCTTAAAGACTGCTTAGCTACACAGGTTGTTGAAGGTGAAGGCGGTTATATCTTACGCACTGCCGCAGAGGGAGTGAGTGAAGAAGAGCTGGATGCTGATCTGAATTATTTGCACCGTTTATGGGCGAAGTTAGGTGAACTGAAATCTAGTGTGAAGTGTGGAGAGCCCCTGCATGAAGATTTACCTTTAACATTACGTGCGCTTCGTGATTTGTATACTCCTGATGTTGACCGTATTAGAATTGATTCTAGTGAGACCTATCGAAAAGCAGTTAAATTTTCTGAAGGCTTTATGCCTGAGTGTGCATCTCGTTTAGAACATTATAAAGGCGACCACCCTTTATTTGATTTATTCGGTGTAGACGATGATATTACAAAAGCCTTAGAGCGTAAGATTATGCTGAAATCGGGTGGCTATTTGATTTTTGATCAAACTGAAGCAATGACAACGGTTGATGTAAATACCGGTGGTTTTGTTGGCCATAAGAATTTGGAAGAAACGATTTTTAAAACAAATCTAGAAGCTGCTCAAGCGATTGCACGCCAATTACGAGTCCGTAACCTTGGTGGTATTATTATTCTTGATTTTATTGATATGGATGAAGTCGAGCATCGTGAACAAGTATTGCGTACTTTAGAAAAAGCGATGGAAGGTGACAGAGCTCGTCATAATATTTGTGGTGTATCAGAACTAGGTCTAGTTGAGATGACTCGTAAACGTACACGAGAAAGTCTTGAACATATCTTATGTGAACCTTGCCCTAGTTGTGCTGGTAAAGGTTATGCAAAAAGTGCTGAAACATTGTGCTATGAAATTTTTCGTGAAATAATTCGTGAAGCAAAACAGTATGAAACAACACAGTTTTTGATCTTGGCATCTCAGGATGTTATCGATCGCTTGAATGATCAAGATTCGACCAATGTAGCGGAGTTAGAACAGTTTATTGGCAAACCTATTTTATTCCAGCATGACTCACAGTACAGTCGTGAACAGTTTAATGTGGTACTAATGTAATTATGTCCCATCTCTTACGTGGGTTTCATATTGCGAGTAAACAGTTAGCATATTTGCTAATTATAATTTCAGTTTTGTCGCTACTACTGCTTGGCTCTTTGTACTGGTTATCGCATGCAATTGAGCAACGACAAGATGAAATTGCTACCTGGTTAACTAATAAAGTCGATTATCCCGTCACCCTAGGGGCAGCAAGCCTACAGCAGTTAGGTTTTATGCCTAAGTTACATATCTGTCTCTTATACACATCTGACGCTGCCGACGATCTACTCTGTGTAGA
>CAJXPP010000027.1 GCA_913058195.1 uncultured Gammaproteobacteria bacterium
TCGTGGGCTCGGAGATGTGTATAAGAGACAGGAGTATGACATCACTAAATTGATTTATAAACTGTCGACGGAAAATAGAAAGTCAGTCGGGGTCATTAGTTCTCTAGAGATTGATGGTAAACAATATAATCATGAGAAAGGGGAAGCACCTAAAGATACTGATGCTAAGTCTTGGGCAGTGATGGCTGAGTTACGTCAGTTATTTAATGTGTCGGTATTACCAGATAATGTGAAACGTATTCCTTCAAGTATTGATGTTCTGATGGTTGTACATCCAAAAGAGTTTTCTGATACTGCTTTATATGCCATTGAACAATATGTATTGCGTGGCGGTAAGCTAATTACGTTTGTTGATCCTTATTCTGAAAGTGATATTCCAGAAAAAGATCCAGATAACCCAATGTCGGCAATGGTGGCATCACGTAGTTCAAATATGCCTGATTTATTTAGAGCTTGGGGTTTTGAGCGTCATCCTGCTGATATTGTTGCTGATCGCAAAACCGCAATCAAAGTAGATTTCGGTGCTCGTACTAATAATCAGCCCATTGATTATGTGCTGTGGCAGGCCATTGCTGATGATCAATTAAATAAAGCAGAATTGATCACCAGCCAATTAAAGAAACTTGAAATGGCGACTGTGGGCCGATTTGTCACCTTGGATAATGCAACAACAACGGTAACACCATTGATTACATCAAGTGATGAAGCGATGCTAATTGATAAGAGAGTGGTACAGTTCCGTAATGATCCTATGGCCTTATTAACTAAGTATCAGCCCGGTACATTGAGTTACTCATTAGCTGTTCGGGTTAATGGTCCAGTGAAATCTATATTCCCTGAAGGTGTTGGTGGTGATAATGGCCAGAACAAAAAAATGTCTGGTCATGTAGATCAATCAAAACAAGATATTGATGTGATTGCCATTGCCGATGTTGATATGTTGCAAGATCGTTTTTGGGTGCAATTGCAAGCGTTTTACGGCGAACAAATAGCCTATAGTACATCGAATAATATTGATTTCTTAATCAATGCGATTGACCAAATGTCTGGAACGAATGGTTTGATCAGTGTACGTTCTCGGTCTGGTTTCTCACGCCCTTTTGAGCATGTTCTAGATTTACAACGTAAAGCAGAAAAGCGTTATAGAACCAAAGAGCGTGAATTACAAAAGATCTTAAAAGAAACAGAACAGCATATTGCAAGAATGCAAGTTGAGCGTAGTGGTAGTGGTGAGCAGATCCTTAACCTGGAGCAGCAGCAAGAAATAGCTGAGCTACAAACAATGAAGGATAAAACTCAGCAGCAGCTACGAGAAGTGCAAGGTAATCTACGTCAAGATATTGATAAGTTAGATACACAGCTGAAGTTCTTCAACATTGGGCTAGTGCCATTTATAGTGGCGTTGTTGGCAATTGTTACTGGATGGCTACGTGTTCGTAAGCGTACTCACGGCCGTAAGCTATAACATTGAACACTAAGAAATAGGTTGTAAAAAAATGAAAAAATTAAATAGCCTGACTATTTTATTTATTGTCACAGCAGTGATGGTGGTGTTGATGTTAATAACTATTCAACGCCCAAGCCAAAGTAATGATGATGAGGGCTTGTTATTCCCTGATTTGTTTTCACAATTAAGTGATATAGATACGATTAAAGTAAGCAGTAATCAAGAAGAATTTACATTACAACGTGAAGGTGAAGATTGGTATGTTAAAGAACGTTGGAATTTCCCAGCAGACTTTAACTTAGCAAAACGTACTTTAATTGATTTAGCTGATGCTAAAATTTTAGAACGTAAAACTGCTAAAGCAGAGCAATATGCCGCATTAAGTGTAGAAGGAATGGAGCAGGGTGGTGATTCGATACATTTAACTCTCTTAAATGGTGATGAAGCAGTAGCTAGTTTGATATTAGGTCGTGAGCGTGAATTAAGTCAAACAGGTGGCGCGCGTCAATTTTATGTTCGTCGTGCTGGCGAAGAAAGTAGTTTTCTAGCTGAAGGTTATTTGAATATAAACCCATTGATGTTGAATTGGGTTAAAAGCGAAGTGATTAATATTGCTCGTGAACGTATTGCCCAAGTGAATATTATTCAGCCAAATGGCAATACTGCAACGCTTATCAACTTAGGCAAAAAGGATAAATTTGGTACTCCTGAAGATCGTGATAAAACTATCTTTAAATATGAGCAGCTAGGTTATGATATTGCGAGCACTTTATTTCAATTGCGAATGGAAGATGTTCAACCTGTAAGCGATTTCTCACGAGGTGTAGCTGAAACTGTAACTGCTGAGTTCATCACATTTGATGGATTAAAAGTAACAACTGAAACTTCATTCGATGTGGAGGATGGACTTTATTTCACAACATTTAAATCTGAATACAATGCCGATTTAGTCTCTTCTGCACCAGAAGAAATTACTGCATTAGGAATATTAAAAACGGCAGAACAAGTTAAGCTTGAAGCGACTGAATTAAATCAACATCTAGATAATTGGGTGTATCGATTCGGTGGGTTTATTGGCACTAACTTGATGCGTGCAAAAGCAGATATGGTGACAGAGAAAGAGAAAGTAATCCCTATGCCAGCAGATGTTACAGGTGGCTTTGGCTCTTAATTAAAACCAATAATGTAAAATAAAAAAGGCTTCTTTACGGAGCCTTTCTTGTTTTGGGCTTTTAGTCTGGCATCTGCTCAGTCTTCCATTCTGCTACAAGTTGTTGCACGGTATTAGCCAAATCATCAGGTGAGAATTTAGGAATAAACTTATCAGCGCCCACTTTTTCGACCATATTGTTATTGAAAGTGCCGCTCATTGATGAATGAAGTAATATTTTAATACCTGCAATACGAGGATCTTTGCGAATTTCTGTCGTCAAGGTATAGCCATCCATTTCAGGCATTTCAATATCAGAGACTAACAGTGAAATATGTTTACTGACATCAATGCCACTATCTGCCCATGATATAAGCTGATCTAAGGCTTCTTTACCATCTCGGACAATGGTTGTCTTAATGCCAATCTGCTCCATGGAGCGTTCGACTTGTTTGCGAGCAACGCTTGAGTCGTCTGCTACCAAAATATGTGGCGGAGATTCTGCATTCTGAGACGCGTAATCTTCAACCAACTCATCAGAGACAGTCTCATTTGAACCTACGACTTCAGCCATGACTTTTTCTACATCAATAATTTCAACTAGAGCACCATCAAATTTAGTGATTGCTGTCATATAGGTATTGTCACCCGCAGCTTTTGGCGGCGGCATAATATCAGACCATGTTGTATTGATGATACGATCAATACCTGAAACTAAAAACCCCTGAACTGAACGGTTATACTCGGTAATGATGACAAAGCTTTTGCTTAAATCTTCTACTGGACGACCACCAATACCCATCGCCAAGTCGAAAATACTAATCGTCATACCTCGAATATGTGCTGCGCCACGAACAACGGGGTGAGAGTGAGGGAGTCTCGTTAGCCTTGGACAAGGGATGGCTTCTTTAACTTTAAATACATTAATGCCATAGAGCTGATCTGTGCCAAGTGTGAATAATAATAATTCTAGGCGATTTTGGCCTACAAGTTGGGTACGTTGATCTACACCATCGATCATACTAGCCATATTGGATTCTCCGAAACTTAATGATCAATTTATCGTCTATTTGTCCAAAATAATGAAAAAACAAGATAAGTTAAAAGCATTTATTGTAGGCATATTTATTGCTTTATACATTTTAAGATAATGTTAATGACATAAAAATGACACGTTCAGGAGTCATCAAATGAATAGTAATTGGAAACAAAAACTAAGCTTACTTATTGCTTTGTTAGTTGGACTAAATGTCTATGCAGATACTGTACAACCTATCAATACTATTGAGCAAGCAGCCTATGAATTTTCTTTAGCTAAGGCGCAAGAAAGTTATGATAACCCACAGCTTGAGATGGGAAAATTAGATTCAAGGTTACGCTTACAAAAATGTAATAGTGTCTTAAATGTATTTAGCAAAAATACAACGGCATGGATAGGGAAAAAGACCGTTGGTGTTAAATGCGATAGTCCTGTCGCATGGACGGTGTATGTACCAGTACAAATAAAAATATTTAAGCCTGTTTATGTTGCAGTTAGATCGTTAGAAGCAAATACGATTATCACTGAACAAGATTTGAAAATACAGCAATGGGATGTTGGAAGTTTAAGACAAGGCTATGTGAAGGATAGTAAGCAGATTATTGGGCAGCAGTTAAAATATTCGCTTGCAATGGGAACGGTAATAAAATCAACGCATTTACGACCACAAAAAATAGTGCTTCGAGGTGAATATATTACCTTAGTAGCAGTAGCAGGGACGATGGAAGTGAGAATGAATGGCACTGCATTATCGGATGCAACTTTGGGCCAGAGAATAAAAGTAAAAAATACCTCATCAAAGCGTATTGTTGAAGGGATTGTTGACGCTCCTGGAATTGTTAAAGTACAGTTATGAACATGAATAAAAAAAGAGCTTACTTTTTACTCAAGTTTTCATATTTACGGTCGATAATCTAGTCAGACACTAATTTAAGGACATGAATATGTCAGATATAAATAATATTAAGACAGGAAATGCCGCTGGGTTAACAACACCTCGTAACGTCAATTCTCGCGATAATAATAAACAAGAACAGACTTCAGGCGTACAAGCCACTGCAGCAGGGACGGATAAAGTCAGTTTGACTGAAACAGCAACTCAACTTCAATCTGTGAAACAAACTTTGGCTGATGCGCCTATCGTTAACAGTGAGCGAGTATCAGAGCTGCGCGCAGCGGTTGCTGATGGTTCATATACTGTAGATGCTACTGAATTAGCTCAAAATATAATAGATTTCGAAAACAAGCTTCTTTAAGGAATTAAAAATGGCCATGACATCTTTTCAACAACTTCGTAGTGTTCTATTAGCAGAGCGAGATACGGCATCAGCATTATTAGTGCTTTTGAAAAGTGAACGTGCGCCTTTAACTCGCTCAAATACAGAATTCATGACACAAGTAGCTACTGAGAAACAGCCGCTACTTGTGAAGCTTGAACAACTTGCTCGTCAACGTGAAGCGGTTTTACGAACAGAAGGTTTTTCATCAGATAAAGGTGGTATGGAAGCTTTTATTGAAAATCAAACAGCAGTAGCAGCGAAAGAATTAAATAGTATTCTGAAATCACTAAAATTAGCAGCTCAAGCTTGCCGTGAAAACAATCAAATTAATGGCAGCATTGTTAATGTAAACCGCCAATACTTACAAAAGGCGATGAGTATCCTACGTGGACGCGACGTAAACTCAACAGCATATGGTCCTGGAGGAGAGTATACCAATCAAGTTGTACGTCAGCCATTGCTAGGTCGAGTTTAAAACTTCACTTTTTTGCACTATAAATTTAGCAATATGCTAAACAGTCACGTTAGATAAATTAAAACTTGACCATCACTTTTGTAACTTTCCCTATCTGACCTTTGAACTCCAAAGAGATTATGTCAACATGAGTTTTTAACGCCCATATAGGCCTGAACAGCAGTGTAATAGCCGAGGTTGGGGGAAAAGAGAATTCCTTTCCAGATATATTTTCACTCTTGTTGCAGAATGCCATATTTTCTCTGTATAAATTGATAACTGACTTGTCTATCAAACTTTACGAGTGTTGCTAGGCATATTTGAATATTTAATATGAATACATTGGGTCAATCGGTAGGTGATGAGGAAAGGCTAAGTTTCATTCTCAAGGAATTAGATAAGCCCATTTCATCGGTACAATTAATAAAAATAGTGCAATATATACGAACACATTAAATAATGTCTTAATATTATATTCATTCATTCATTTAGGATGAAGTTTCGATAGTAAAGCTTCAAACTCATCAATAGGTATAGGCTGACTGAACAGATAGCCTTGAAATTGATGACAGCCCTCTTCTAGCAGGAGTTGCACTTGCTGCTGCGTTTCAACACCTTCAGCAATTACATTTAAGCCTAAGCTTTGTGCCATTGCAATAATTGTTTTTACAATAGCTTGGTCACTGTTATCAGAGGCAATATCTCGAACAAATGATTGGTCAATTTTGAGTTGATACAGTGGCAACTGTTTAAGGTATTGCAAAGATGAGTATCCCGTCCCAAAGTCATCCAATGAGAACCTTATTCCCATCTCGGCCAAGCTTATCATTTTGACAATAGTGTCATCGACATTGTCTAACAGCAGGCTTTCAGTTAATTCTAGTTTTAATCTGGTAGGATTAATATTGTGTAATTGAACAATAGCCTGTGTCTCAGAGACAAAATTTTTCTGGCGCAATTGTTTAGCACTCACATTGACTGATAGAGTGAGTTCCTGAGTCAACTCATTTTTTTGCCAAAATTTTAGTTGCCTACATGCTGTGTTTAAAACCCAGTTACCGATCGGAATAATGAGTCCTGTTTCTTCAGCTAGAGTAATAAAGTGGCAAGGTGAGATTAATCCACGTTCGGGATGAATCCAACGGATTAATGCTTCAGCACCGAGTACTTGATGTTCATCATTTATTTGTACTTGATAATATAAATGAAATTGATGGCTATCAAGTGCTAGTTGAAGTTCATTTTCGAGTGCTACTCGAGTTGTAATTGCTGTTTGCATATGAGGATCAAAAATTCGGAAAGCATTTCGACCATCATTTTTAGCCTGATACATTGCGATATCAGCTTGCTTTAGTAGTTCTTCAACAGAAGGTTTGTTTTTATCGAATAACGTTGAGCCAATACTGACACTTCCGCTGTATTCGTGGCTACCTAGTTGGTATGGTTGACTAAGTACTGCCAACACTTTACGGGCAACCTCTTCGGTTTCAGAAACTGCATGTTCAGGATCTTTATTTAAATTTTCCAAAAGAATGACAAATTCATCACCGCCAAACCGAGCGACAGTATCGCCCTCTCGCATACAAGATTTTAGACGAGAGGCTACCTGTTGTAGCAGAGTATCACCCATATCATGGCCAAGTGTATCGTTAAGTATTTTGAAATGGTCTAAATCAAGAAATAGTAATGAACCTTCATTGTCACTGCGTACACTTGCGGCGATTGCATGGTTAAGACGATCAATCAATAGTCGACGATTAGGCAAGCGAGTGAGAGGATCATAAAAAGCAAGATCTTCAATTTTCTCTTTTGCTACCATCTCAGCCTGTTTACGTTCGGTGATATCATAAAAAGTGATGGGGTCATAATCATTATGACTCCTGGACAGGCTAATTAATACTGTCTTTGTTTCGCCATTTTTACAGCGTATATCCACCTCTAAAGGCAATACTGCTGTTGTACCAGAAGACTTAAATTCTTCTCTGTATTCATCCCATTGAGAATGAATATGTTCTCGATAGTTAATGTCAGGAAAAGCTTTCAGCCACCAAGTTTCATTTGTAAGTATATCGTCTAGCTTATAGCCAAATAATTCAGTAAATGCAGCGTTCATGAACTGTATTTCTCTACGATCACTATTTAATATATAAGGGACAGGAGTTTCTTCAAGAAATTGTTTGAATTTCAGATTGGCAGTTGCAGCATTCATTAATGCTTTTATAAATGCAAACAGCAATATAAAGAGTAAAACTGCAGCTAATATGATATAAAACCGTTGTTGCCAAACATCTTCAGGCACAGAGGTCCATCCTTCTCGCGGCTTAGCTACTATTTTCCAAGAGCCATTTGGTAAGGAGATAGTTGCTCCAACATGCTTTTGTTTAAATAGTTCAGGGTCGCCAAAGAACACCTCGCCCTTTTCACCCAAGCCATCTTTACCTCGAATAGCAATTTCTATATCTAAATTAGGTGAGAATAAGCCACTTTTTTTATAAAGTTTATTTTCATCAATGACTACTGAAATTATTCCCCAAAAAGAGTCATTTCCAGTATCATTTTTTAGATAGACAGGGATTCTAGATATTAACCCCGTTCCACCTTGAACTAATTCAAGTGGGCCGGCTAATGAGAGTTCTTGCGAGTACTTTGCTTTAAGAACTGCCTGTAGCTGTCTAGGCTTTGTTCTGTAATCTAAGCCTATAGCAGCTTCATTACCTTCTACGGGATACATATACTTAATGACAAGGTTAGGAGCTGCTCCAATATTTCGTATTTGATTCTGATTGTTAATAATTACCTGGGCTGCCGTAGTGAAGTCTTCAACAGGCAAGGAAGGGAAGGCTGAAAAAAGTGCAGGAAGGCCTCTCACAATATGGATATTCTTATAAAGGTTAAGAATAAGCTGATTGGACACATGGTTTAGGCTATGACTTACTTTTTCTTTAGAGGAGGTAATATGTTTATCGCGGATAAGTTTATCAATATAAAGCCCACTGCCTACCAGCATGATAATGATAATTGTAATAAGCAAGTAGAATTTAAGTTTTGTGTTGGCCATGTAGCGAGACCTTTTTGTTAAGGGCACTAAGCTTTATTAGAGATGAACGCTAATTTAATTGCGCTAACAATAAATACGGCATTAGATAATTAAACTAAAAGTAAGTTGAAACAGGATACCACTTTCTCTTAATAGTACTCTTTTTTCGTCATGAATTCTGAGGATGACACATACAACATGAATTCATGTTGTATGTGGTAGAGCTACTAAAAAATGGGCTGTAGTACCAAATTACGATATATCTTTATATATTACCTGCGTTATTCTTCGTCTCAATATTAAATAGCTAGCTAACGTCAGAGTCGCTAGTTTATCTCCACCTTAAGATATGAAAATAATATCATTACTCTTAGTGCTTTCAGCTCATATTAATGCTGCAGGAGTGAATCTAATAATCAACGGGTCATTTTAAAATCCAGATATAAGGACTGAATATTGGCTTGTTTTTGGTAGCATTAATGGCTGGAATATCAGTGTAGCTGGTATCGAAATCAGAGATGATATTGTCGGTACGGCATTTGAAACTTGACATTTAGTTAGGAGGCTAACTATAATTTAATAATGCTGATATTAAAAGACTTACCAGATCCCAAGATTTTGACAAAATTTGCTGAGCGATATGCTGATGCAAACATTGAACATGTCATCCACTTCTTAACGCTATTACGTGTTGGCTCTGATCTTTCATCAGCCTTAGATGGATTTTTAGCCAGTTATGGTTTGCTTCAGGGTAGGTGGTGGGTGTTAATACTGTTAATGCGGGAAGAAAGCCTAATGTCTTCCCCTTCAATATTGGCCGAAAAAGCCGGTGTGACAAGAGCAACGATGACAGGGCTTATTGATGGATTAGACAAGGAAGGTCTAGTCATTAGAGTGACTGATTTAGATGACCGTCGTAAATTTCAGATAAAACTTACGAGCTCAGGACAAGACAAGCTTGATGAAATAATGCCCGAATATTATCGACGTGTTGGCGAATTGATGGGGAAGTTATCCTCAGAAGAAGGTAGTGACTTAGCTTCAATTCTAGCAAAATTACAAACTAACACTGATGCCTTTAAATAGTTTTAACCAATTAGTTAGGCAGCTAACTAATTTTAGAAAAGCATAAGACAAATTTACTTTATCTCTAGGAGAAAAATAATGAAAAATTTATTATCAACATTAACAATATGCAGTTGTATTATCGGTGGGTCAGTGGGGACAGCATCAGCTAATGAAGACTTTGCTGATAAGGCTGTTCAGTCTGTTAATAAAGTTTGGAACGCTACTTTCAATGATGGTGATAGCGCTGCGTTAGCAATGTTATATTCGGAAAATGCCACTTTATCACCTGGTAATGGCCAGGTACTCGTTGGTCGTGAAGAAATTGCTGAACTGTTTAAGAGCTTTATTGATAATGGTGTTAATAATCACACGATTTCCACTATTGAAATATACCGAGACAATAATAAAATTGTCCAATTAGGTAAATGGCAAGCTGATGGCGTTAATGATAAGCAGCAAGCAATAAGTTTTGGCGGGGTCTTGATGACTGTTTTGGTGCAGAACTCAAAAGGTGAGTGGGAAACTCAATCACATATTTGGAATATGGGAAACTAAAATTAATAATGTAAAGTGACTTAGTGAAGCCGTAACGGTTAAGTGTGTTACGGCTTTTTAAATCTCTTGGTTCAGTAAATATTCGAATAATTTACCGGTTCAAATAATGATTTATAAGGGTAATGAGTTAAAGCCTTGGGGCTGCTATAATGCATTGTATTACTCCCGTTGGTTAAGCCTTGATAAGCGTGCCAACGAAATAATACTAGCAAATCCTAACTGCTTCTTCATTAATTGAACTTGTTACTCATTTTGAGGAGTTTATTCACAAAGAGTATGTTAATTATCCAGGGATACTTTTATGACTAGAATTAATAGAAGACAGTTTCTCGCATTATCAGTCTCAACAGCCCTGACAAAAAATCTACACGCGAATAGTAAAACGAATAAGACTGGGCTTGTCATAGATGAACGTTTTTCCGAACATATAATCTCTGAAGCACATCCGGAATCTCCGGCTCGTTATCATGCGATTACCCAGCAGCTAGCAGCGCACAATCTTCATAAGTACGTGGCATTAATTCAGCCAAAAGTTGATATTGAACCGTGGCTAACAAAGGTACACTCAACTGAGCATATTAGTGCAATTAAAACTAAGCAGCCTGATACACACTCGCATGCAGTTATTGCGACAGGAGGTGTGCTAGCTGCCATAGATGCAGTTTGTACCAGCAATATTGAAAATGTGTTTTGTGCCTCTAGGCCTCCAGGTCACCATGCACTCAATACGGGGAAAGAAGAAGGTTTTTGTTATTATAATCATATTGCCGTTGGCGCCCGATATGCCCAACAGAAATATAAGCTCAAAAAGATACTGATCATTGATTGGGACTACCACCACGGCAATGGGACTGAATGGGCATTTTATTCAGATCCCTCCGTTTTATACTTTTCTACACATGATATGTTTGCCTATCCAGGCACTGGCAACCCTGAAAGAATAGGCGAAGGGGAAGGAAAGGGATTTAATATCAATGTTCACCTAGCTTGCGGTGCTTCGGATAACGATATTATTACCGCTTTTAGAGATAAGTTATTGCCCGCAGTAGATGATTTCTCACCCGATCTTATTTTGATTTCCGCTGGTTTCGATAGTAGGCAGGATGACTTACTTGGTTGCCATAGTATTTCTGACCAAGGTTTCGAGCAATTAACTAAAATAGTTAAATCGCTTGCGGAACGTCATTGTGATGGAAAAATTGTATCTGTTTTAGAAGGTGGATATAACATTGAGGGCAATGCTAGTGCAGTTGTAGCGCATATCAACGCTTTAATGGCTTAACTCCGAATAAGAATAATTATTGAGACTTTGTTTTACTTAGCTTTTTCGAAGTGTTCTCAAACTCTCAATTGAGGGATGGTATTAGAGGTAAAGTCGATACAAGAACTATCGACTGCTATAATACCGGCCGTTGCCCCCGTAGCTCAGCTGGATAGAGTGGCTACTTATAATTTAGAACACATATTCCAGACTGATATTACCAGCGGCATAATCTTCATCACTATTACCGCCAAACTCTATATCAGCAACCAGTGTTAAATTGTTATCATCAACTACTCGAAGGCTCGCACCCGCAAAACCGCCTGAGACGTTTTCATCACCTGCATTTGCAAACTTAAACTGACTGCCAGCAATACTCACATTAGTATCTTCATCATCAGTATGGCGTGAGTTCATGCCCACTCTAAATTCAAACTCACTACTCTGGCTAAGTGCATAAGCTGCTGCAAGCTGTACTTTAGCTGTTAATGCTTTGGCTTTACGGTCATCGACTGAAATATTAGAATTTGTCGTACCTGTTTCCGTATAATCATCTAACCAAGCGGTGCTATAACTAATGTTGGCAGAGGGGCGCAATTCAAGTCTGTCAGCTATAGTATAAGCAGATGCAATGGTCAGAGAAGGGCTGATGAAGAAACTACCAAAGTCAGACTTGGCAGTTTCATACCCGTTGAGGTTATCAACCACACGACGGTCATTATCATGATCACCGTAACCTGCAAGTAATGAAGCTGTGATATTAATGCCATTCACCTTACGGTTGCCATAGGCACCGATATAGTAGTTATTCGCATCTGAACTAAATGATGCTGTTTGCGTTTTAGTGTCGGTTACAACGATGCCGCCCATTAGACCAACACGGTTTTGATTCACATCCCATTCGTAACCGAAATTAATCCCGACATGGTTATGGTCATAGGCTAGGGCGATGCCTTCTGCATCACGGTCAAAAGTGCCGCCAAAGACTTGTGCCCATGCCACCGGTTTATGCTCTTCAAAGTACATACCAGGAGACAGTGTTAACGCTGCAACTTGAACAGGTTCAAGCGGCGTCGTTTGAGCCATACGTTGGCCAATAATGCTATGAATAGAGGACGTCATATTGGCTAATACAACACCCCGCGTTGATTCACCCGTGGCATCTACAAGAATAATGTTATTGCCTGATAAAATACCAGCGCCAAACAGATTGATATTTTCAGTATTTTCAAAGGTCAGATTAGCCGATATGCCACCGCTGTATACATTGGCAGTATCATCAAGACCATCACGACTTCCTAAATTGATACGACCAATGATTTGAGAACCAGGTAGTAAATTAAGCGTCGTACTGCTTTCACTAGAGACAGCAAAGCCATCAGCATCAGTCGCTGAAATTAGACCACTATTGGTGATTGTGACGTTGGCGGCGTCAGCTTCAATACCCCACCAGCCTTTAATGGTGCCGCTATTAATAATGGTAGCACCCTCACCGGTAGAATATATCGCCACCCCGTTGTCGCCTTCCTCTGTAAGGATGCTGCCGCTATTGATAATAGTTGCGTTGACGCCACTAGACCTTATGCCTACTACACCATCGCCAGTGGCGATGATACTACCACTATTAGTTATTCGGGCATTCTCACCATCTACACCGTGCCCCCACCCTAAAACAATACCGTAGGAATTATCTCCGCTGGTTAAGATACTACCGCTATTATGGATAACGTTGTTGTCGTTCTCTGCATAAATACCATATGCACCTGAACCGACGGTCGAGATGCTACCACTGTTGGTGACCGTGACACCTAGATCCGCTGCATAGATACCATATGCATCATCTCCGATGGTGGAGATGCTACCACTATTGGTGATGATCGCATCATTCCCTACTGAAAAAATGCCTCGTGCAGTAATCCCGTTAGTTGAGATGCTGCCACTATTGGTGATGATGGCATTAATGCCGTTTGAGAAAATACCGTGGCCACTCTCATTTGTTGTGGTAATGCTGCCACTATTGGTGATGATCGTATCTACGCCGAGTGACAGAATACCGTCGGCGCCGTCATTTGCAGTAGTAATGCTGCCACTGTTATTGATGATGGCATTAGCACCGGTTGAGTATATGCCATCAGCATTCAACCCCATTGTATCAATACTACCGCTGTTAGTGATTGTGGCGGTGGCACCGGTTGAATAAATACCAAAAGCATTAGCACCCACGGTATTAATATCACCATTATTAGTGATGGTAGCGTTGACTCCCGTTGTCTCAACGCCAAAAGAACCATCGCCTGATGTAGTAATTTCACCGCTATTGATAAGACTGTTATTGATGCCTGATGCATCTATAGCGGCAACACTTGTTATAAGTGTACCTCCGGTTTCAATAATACCTGTTTCATTATTATTTAGAGTTTGAGTAGTGGTTTCTGTTTCGCCATTTAAAATAGTGAAGTCAGTAGCAAAAGTGGCTGGTGACAGTGCGAGTGATAGAGTGATAAAAAGAGGGGCGAGTTTAGATGGTGTGTTAAAAGCTGACATACGTTTCCTAATAATGCTGGAACATTGATTCTCATTGCACGGGAAGATCAAACCAGATGGAGTATTAATGTAAGCTTCCTTGCTTATCAAAAATAGATTTAGACCTTATTTGATGGTAGCAAGTATTGTTTGGTACTACAATACATACCTCAATAAGTATCATGTCCGCCATGGAGAACATTTTTTCTAACAAGTGATAAGGTATTACCGCTTGACCTCGGCTCCAAAGTATCTAACTTGGAAGCATAACTGAGCGACTGCTATAATACCGGCCGTTGCCCCCGTAGCTCAGCTGGATAGAGCGTCCCCCTCCTAAGGGGAAGGTCATGCGTTCGAATCGCGTCGGGGGCACCACTTTACCTTCAAGGTAAAAGTTAAGTGGTATCTGTAAAGGTGCTAGCTAAACCCAAATGAAATATCATTACACTACTTTTAAGCTGGGCTTATTTGCATCAATATTCAGCTGATTAATCACATCTCTAGCCCTTGAAGAGACTTCTCTGTGTTCAAGATGAGCATATCTCATAGTGGTACTGATATCGGTACGATCCAAAAAGGAGAAAATGTAAATAAAGCTGTCCTCTTTTTTGTTCTCCTTATATCTGTCTCTTATACACATCTCCGAGCCCACGAGACTAGGCATGATCTC
>CAJXPP010000028.1 GCA_913058195.1 uncultured Gammaproteobacteria bacterium
GATCGTCGGCAGCGTCAGATGTGTATAAGAGACAGTCTCAATATCAGGCAATGCAAGTTCATACTGTTTGTAATGCGCCGCTAATCGAGCATAGATAAATAAGGCGTCAGGGTTATTCTCTTTATAGGCATCTATACTTTGTAATACATTTAATCCATTTTCTGACGGTGCTAACTCACTTAAATTATCAGCAACTTTAGCCAAAATAAGCTTCGTTTTTTCTGGCGCTAGGCTCACTGATTTATTAGTTGACTGAATCAAATTGTCAAAATCACCGTTCATAATTAAGAATGGTGCTTGCATAATATATATTTCAGCATTATCAGGCTCAACTTCTAACCAGCGCTTTAAAGCACGATTAATTCGTGCTTTATCACGAGTAAAATTAGCTACCTGAGTAGATCGACTGGCCAATGCTGGCGAATCAATAGTTGAAGCCGCTTTATTGTAAAGTTCTGTAGCGACAGAAATTTCACCACGCTGGCCCGCTAACTCTGCCGTCAAAACGTAATAAACCAATTCAGAATTAAGCGGAAGCGGCTCAACTTCTTCAGCTTCAACAGGGGCTTTTTCAAGCTGATTAACAGCCTGTTCGATCGGTTGAACTGGGGCAGTGCTTGCACATGCAGTTAATGATATAGCTGCACATACTAATAAGTAAGGCTTCAACATCTGATACTTTTTTTGCCACAATAATTGTAATAAATCCATAATAAAACGACCTGACTGACTGATTTTGTTAGAATGGCACATTATCTTTACGCCTATCTAACAGTAAATAGTTAATATTAGACTGTAAAGTTTACCAGTATTTTTAAAGACAAATAATCCTCAATACGATATGCAGCTTGTCGCCATAGGCATAAACCACACATCAGCTCCCGTCAATATTCGGGAGCAAATTGCATTTAATGCGGACAAGTTACCTTCCGCATTGGCATCCCTACACCTATTGCCCGGTGTTCTTGAAGCTGCAATCATATCGACCTGTAACCGTACAGAAATATATTGTCACATTAATGACGAGTATGACTGCAATATTGATAATTGGTTGCATGAATTTCATCAGCTAGTCCCAGAATCATTGAATCAATACCTTTATCGACACCAAAATAAAGATGCGATTCAGCATTTATTTCGCGTCGCCTGCGCCTTAGATTCAATGGTCTTAGGTGAGCCGCAAATTCTTGGTCAAATAAAAACAGCCTATAGCCAAGCCCTTAATTCAAAAACTATTGGTAAAAGTTTAGGTCGCTTATTTCAGCATACCTTTACAGTAGCCAAACAGGTGCGAACAGATACAGAAATTGGCAGCAGCCCCGTTTCTGTTGCCTTTGCTGCCGTTAGCCTTGCTAAGCAAATATTTTCCAACCTTGCCGAATCAACTGCCCTATTAATAGGTGCAGGAGAAACTATTGAACTCGCCGCTAGGCATCTTCATGATAATGGTGTGGGTCGAATTATCATTGCCAACCGTACCCTTGAACGTGCTCATACCCTCGCTGAGCAGGTTAATGGTTATGCCATTAGCCTTAGTGAGATGCCAGCTCATCTTGCCGAGGCAGATATAGTTATTAGCTCAACAGCAAGTCAATTACCAATACTTGGTAAAGGCACTGTTGAACGCGCTCTAAAGCAGCGAAAACGACGGCCCATTTTTATGGTTGATATTGCCGTTCCTCGTGATATTGAACAAGAAGTATCTACCTTAGAAGATATCTACCTTTACTGTGTCGATGATCTACATGAAATTATTCAAGAAAACCTGCAATCTCGACGTGAAGCCGCACTTCAAGCTGAAGAAATCATTGAAGCTCAGGTAGAGAACTTTATTGCATGGCTACGAACTCAGGACGCAGTCCCTGTTATTCGTGCTATTCGTGATATAGCTGAGACTGAAAGTAATCACTTACTTAAAAAATCGTTAAAACAGCTTGAACAAGGCCAAGATGCAGAAAAAGTACTCAGTGAGCTTGCACGAACACTGACTAATAAATTACTCCATGAGCCAAGCAGACAATTACGTCAATCAGGCTCTAATACTGATAATAATCTGATCGAAGCGGCACGTAGCCTCTTTAATATCAAGGACTAAGCTGTGAAAGATTCAATAAAGCACAAACTGGAAACACTCGTAGAACGCCATGAAGAAATATCAGGCTTACTCTCTGAGCCAGCAACAATGGCTGACCAAAATAAATTTCGTGAACTTTCACAAGAGTATGCTCAATTAGAACCTGTAGTTGCTAACTTTAATAATTACACACAATGTCTTATAGATATTGATGATGCCAAATCCATGCTTAAAGAAGATGATAAAGAAATGCGTGAAATGGCGAAAGAAGAGTTAGCGGCCGCCCAAGAGACTGAGCAAGAGCTTGAACTTGAGCTTCAAAAACTACTATTGCCTAAAGATCCCAATGACCAACGTAATATATTTCTTGAGGTACGTGCAGGAACAGGTGGTGATGAGGCTGCTCTCTTTGCTGGTGATTTATACCGAATGTATACACGTTATGCTGAGTCACGCCGTTGGACTGTCGAGCTTATCAATGCTCAGGAAAGTGAGCATGGTGGTTATAAAGAAGTCATTATTCGTATAATCGGTGACGGTGCCTTTTCACGTTTGAAATTTGAGTCAGGTGGCCATAGGGTACAACGCGTACCTGAAACGGAATCTCAAGGTCGTATACATACATCAGCGTGTACTGTAGCAATCATGCCTGAAGCAGATGAGGTTGACAAAATTGATATTAACCCATCGGACCTACGTGTTGATACTTTCCGAGCATCTGGTGCCGGTGGTCAGCATGTGAATAAAACAGACTCGGCAATTCGGCTTACCCATATACCTACAGGTATTGTGGTTGAATGCCAGGATCAGCGCTCACAACATAAAAACCGGGCACAAGCGATGTCTGTATTACAATCACGCATCATGGCTGAAAAACAAGATAAAATTGATACAGAACAAGCCGAAACGCGTAAATTACAAGTCGGAACAGGCGATCGTAGCGAGCGAATTCGTACTTATAACTTCCCACAGGGCAGGCTTACTGAGCACCGCATCAACTTAACTCTATACAAATTAGCAGAGATAATGGGCGGCGAACTTGAGCAGATTATTGAGCCTTTAATTAATGAATATCAAGCAGACCAATTAGCCTCATTAGCTACTGAGGGCCAATAAGTCTTTTAACTAAAGCTTATTACTGCTTTAGCGATAAGATAGCCGACAACAGCAACGACTAAAGCAGCACCAATGATAAAAGGAAGAGATGATGAAGTGTTTTCCTCTTTTTCTTCGCTACTTTCTGGTGCCACTTCCCCTTCATACAAGACATTATCGGCACGAGTACGCTCTTGATTATCAACAGATAAGGTATACGTCACCACCTGTCCGATAATGGGTTTCGTTTTACGTATTGTAAAAGCCTTGATATGTACGAAGACCTGCTTTTCTTGACCCTCTGTTTCAAGAAAACCAAAGCCTTTCCTACCATTCCAATACTTAATCGTGCCTGTTAATCTTTTTTCTTTCATAATTCATTTAGCCAATCTTGGGGTTTAAGGAAATGTTCATATAGCTTACTTTCAGGGCTACCTGCTTCAGGTTGCCAGTTATATTGCCACTTAACTAAAGGTGGCAGAGACATTAAAATTGATTCAGTACGTCCACCAGACTGAAGTCCAAACAAAGTACCACGATCATAAACTAAGTTAAATTCAACATAACGGCCACGGCGATACAGTTGAAAATCCCGCTCTCGTTCGCCGAAAGGTATTTTTTTACGCTTTTCTACAATCGGTAAATAAGCTTGAGTATAACTGTCACCGATACTTTTTATCATATTAAAACAATGTTCAAAGCCACCTTCATTTAAATCATCCAAAAACAAACCGCCAACACCACGGGGTTCATTACGATGCTTTAAAAAGAAATACTCATCACACCATTTTTTATAATCTGCATAAACACTCTCACCAAAAGGGTCACAGGCAGATTTAGCGACTTGATGCCAAGCAACTACATCTTCATCAAAGCCATAATATGGCGTTAAATCATAACCACCACCAAACCACCAAATAGGTTCTTCGCCTTCTTTTTCAGCAATAAAAAAACGCACATTAGCATGTGATGTAGGCACATAAGGATTATGGGGATGAATAACTAATGAAACACCTAGCGCTTCAAAACTACGCCCTGCTAGCTCAGGTCGACTTGCAGTTGCAGATGCAGGCAAACTATCACCTGTCACTTGTGAGAAATTAACACCACCTTGCTCAAAAATAGCACCGTCTGTTAGAACTCGCGTTCGCCCGCCACCACCACCTGGGCCTTCTCGTTGCCAATTATCTTCAACAAACTTCGATTGACCATCCGCCTGTTCAATTTGCAGACAAATACGATCTTGCAAGTCTAATAAGTATGCGCGAACAGCACCTATATCAGGTGAATTCATCGTATTTTTTCTCCTGTTTGAATATCTCTAATTTCAGTTGGCTTGTCTGATCCTGAGCATGCGCCAGACAATACAACTTGTATTTCAGGTAACTGATTTTTGACTTGCCACTTTGTTTTTGCTGGTCGCATTCCGGCTCTATTTGCACTTGTAGAAATGATTGGGCCTCCAAATTCTCGGCACAAATGAGCTGTTTGTCTATGTGCTGTTACACGTACCGCTATCGTATCATGCTCACCAGTTAAGAATGAAGGTAAGCCCTCACTGGCAGGAAGAAGCCATGTAGTCGGCCCAGGCCATGTCGCTTCAAGTAATTTCAATGTATCTTCTGACAAGTGTGCAATAAATGGCTGTAACTGCTTTAAATCAGAGCCGATAATTATTAAACCTTTTTGCCATGGTCGTTGTTTGATTGTTAATAATTGCAATACCGCTTCTTTATTCCAGGGATCGCAGCCTAAGCCATAAACAGCTTCTGTCGGATAAGCGATTACCTCGCCAGATTTTAATGCGCTTACTGCCTGATTTATTTTCCAATTAGAATTCATAGTTCATTAATCTAAATACAGCAATGCCGCTAATTAGCGGCATTGCATATAACTTCATTTAACAGAAGATAGGTGTCAACTTAACCACGTTGACGCTTTTTAATCATCATTTCTTCAATAAATGGCGTTAAAATAACTTCCATTGCTAAACCTAATTTGACCGCAGGAATAACTAAGTTATTTGGGCGAGACATAAATGAGTCTTTCAACATGCTCAAATAAAAGGGAAAGTCGGCCATTTTGGGTTCTTTAAAACGTATCACCACTAAACTTTCATCTGGCGTAGGAATTTCACGCATCACAAATGGGTTTGATGTATCAATTAATGGCACACGCTGAAAGTTAATATGTGTACGCGAAAATTGTGGCGTAATGTGATGAATGTAATCGGGCATTCTCTTAAGAATAATGTCGACAACCGCTTCTGTAGAGTAACCTCGATTAGAACAATCACGCTTAATTTTTTGGATCCATTCAAGGTTTATAACCGGAACCACACCAATCAATAAATCGGTAAATTGTGCAATATTGACGTCATCTGTCACGATACCGCCATGAAGTCCCTCATAAAACAGTAAGTCTGTATTTCCATCAATCTCTTCCCACGGCGTAAATGTGCCAGCAGGTTGATTGTAAGGAATACCTTCCGCATCACTATGAATATAGAATCGTCTTTCACCTTTACCTGTTTCAGCATAATTTTGAAATAAATTCTCCAAGCTATGAAGATCATTACCTTCAGGACCAAAATGCGTTAATACTTGCCCCTCTGCTTCTGCTTTTGCAGTTGCCACACGCATTCCTGCTCGATCATATTTATGAAAGCTATCACCTTCAACAACCACAGGGCGGATCCCACCACGACGGAAAATATCTTCAAATGCATGTTTAACAGTCGATGTTCCTGCACCAGAGGATCCGGTGACAGCAATAATTGGATGGGCTACAGACATTAACCTTGCTCCTTAAACCTAACGTTAAAATTATTTTTGTTGTTCGCGTGCAATCGCGCGATAAGCAATATCTGTACGGAAGAACTTATCATCCCAGTCGATACAGTCTACTGCTCTATAAGCTTTATTTTGTGCCTCGGCAACTGTATTTCCTAAAGCAGTCGCACAGAGTACTCGCCCACCAGAGGTAATTACCTTACCATCTTTTGATGCTGTTCCTGCGTGAAACACCTTAGCATCGTCGTTATCGGCAATATCTAAACCACTAATCACATCACCTTTACGGTAAGCATCAGGATACCCTCCAGCAGCTAACACAACACCCACTGCCGCACGTGAATCCCATTGTGCTTCAACAGTATCTAATTTCCCATCTAAAGCAGCATCACATAGAGCCACTAGGTCAGATTGTAGTCGCATCATAATCGGCTGTGTTTCAGGATCACCAAAACGACAGTTATATTCAACAACACGTGCTGAACCAGCTTCATCAATCATCAATCCAGCATATAAAAAGCCAGTATAAGGACGCCCGTCATCAGCCATGCCTTTCACTGTAGGTTCAATCACTTCTGACATAATCCGATCAAAAACTTCAGCCGTTACGACTGGAGCAGGAGAATAAGCACCCATACCACCAGTATTAGGCCCTTTGTCACCATTATCACGCGCTTTATGATCTTGTGACGTTGCTAATGGAAGAATATTTTTCCCATCTACCATCACAATAAAGCTAGCTTCTTCACCCACCATAAACTCTTCGATAACAACCCGGTGCCCGGCATCACCAAAGGCATTGCCTGATAACATATCTTCTACGCCAGCAATCGCTTGCTGTTCCGTCATTGCAACAATAACGCCTTTACCCGCAGCTAAACCATCCGCTTTAACTACAATTGGTGCTCCCTGCTCTTTAATGTAAGCAATTGCTGGCTGCACTTCAGTAAAAGCTTGGTAATCTGCAGTTGGAATCTGATGTCGTGCTAAAAATTCTTTCGTAAAATTCTTTGACGCTTCTAGTTGCGCAGCTTCTTTAGATGGTCCAAAACAGCGTAAACCCGCTTGTTCAAATGCATCTACCACACCTAAAACCAAAGGTACTTCAGGGCCAACCACTGTCAATCCAATATCATTCTCTTTAGCAAAAGCCACTAATCCAGCTGTATCCTCAACAGAAATAGCCACATTTTCAACATTAGATTCCGCGGCACTTCCAGGGTTTCCTGGCGCCACAAAAACCTGTGAGCAACGTGGAGATTGAATTAACTTCCATGCCAAAGCATGCTCTCGACCACCACCACCAATGACTAAAACCTTCATATAACGCTTACCAAATTAATCAAGACAATCCACCATAATACCTTAGATAGAATAAGAACTGAATTATCTATATGGATAACATAGTTATAAATCAATACCTTTGCTATGTAAATACGTACTATTTGCAATGTTTATGTAATTTCTTTATCGTTTATAGATAGCTTATTTTTTTAAGGGTATGGCATGGAAGATCTTAAAACATCAGAAGCATGGCGGGTTTTTCGCATACAGGCCGAGTTAATTGATGGTATCGAGACCCTCAATAATATTGGGCCAGCGGTGTCGATTTTTGGTAGTGCTCGTCTTACTGAATCATCACCCTATTATCAAGATGCAATGACCGTTGCCCAAAATTTATCACGAGACAAATTTGCTATTATTAGTGGTGGCGGCCCTGGCATAATGGAAGCAGCCAACAAGGGTGCTTATTCACAAGAAGGACTATCGGTTGGATTAAACATTGCCCTACCTCATGAGCAAATACCCAATCCATCTCAAGATGTTAGCCTTACATTTCGCTATTTTTTTGTCCGAAAATTAATGTTCGTAAAATACTCTATGGGTTATGTGGTATTTCCTGGAGGCTTTGGCACATTAGATGAGTTCTTCGAATCATTAACACTCATCCAGACTCAAAAAATACGCCACTTCCCCGTTATCCTGTATGGTTCCTCTTTTTGGAATGGGCTAATTGACTGGCTAAAAGATCAAGCACTTTCAATAGGTTGCATTACTGAAGAAGATTTATCGTTATTTCATATCGTTGATACCCCTGAAGAAGTTCAACCCATTATTAAACAATATCATGAATATTTGCGTGAATACCCTGCGGAGAACCAGCGACTTACCGTTTGATCTATATCAATAAAACATCAGGTTTCCCATATAAGTTATCTATAGCTCGTTATACTACTTGCCTTAACCCCACCTGCTTTTTAGGAAGACGACTTTGGAACAATCTGTCACTTTTGATCTTGAACTCATAAAACGTTATGACAAAGCGGGCCCTCGATATACCTCCTACCCGACAGCTGTAGAGTTTAATGAAAATTTTACAGCCGCCAGCTATAAAGAGCAGGTTAAACTATCCAACCAGCACAGTGGACCACTATCACTTTATTTTCACCTACCTTTTTGTGACACTGTCTGTTTTTACTGTGCTTGTAACAAAATAATTACCAAAAATCGTAAACACGCCGAACCTTACCTGGCCAACTTACACAAAGAAATTGCCCTACAAGCAGCACTATTTGACTCTGATAGACTTATCGAGCAATTGCATTGGGGCGGCGGCACACCTACATTCATCAGTCACGATCAAATGCGTGAACTTATGACAGTGACCCGCAAACACTTCAAGCTTGCTGATGATGAACATGGTGAGTTTTCAATCGAAGTAGACCCACGTGAAGCCGATCCTGAAACAATCAAAGTATTACGTGAAATTGGCTTCAATCGACTCAGTCTAGGCGTGCAAGACTTCAATCCTATCGTGCAAAAAGCCGTTAACCGTATTCAATCTGAACAAGAAACCTTCGCAGTTATTGATGCAGCGAGAGAATCGGGCTTCCGCTCAATCAGCCTTGATTTAATTTATGGCCTGCCGCATCAAACACCCGATAGTTTTGCTGAAACACTTGATAAAATCATTGCCGTTAACCCAGACCGCTTATCGGTATTTAACTATGCCCACATGCCCGAACGTTTCAAAGTTCAACGTCAAATGAATAGCGAAGACATGCCGAAATCAGAAGTTAAACTTGAAATTCTACAGCGTTCTATTGAACAACTGACTGCTGCTGGCTATGTGTATATTGGCATGGATCATTTTGCTAAACCAGAAGATGAACTCGCCATCGCCCAACAAGAAAACAAGCTATATCGTAATTTTCAAGGTTATTCGACTCATTCTGAGTGCGACTTAATTGGACTGGGCATTACCTCAATCGGCAGCGTCGGGGATTCTTACTCTCAAAACCAACGCACATTGGAAGACTATTCGGCTAGCTTAGAAAAAAATGAATTACCCGTTTTTAGAGGGTTCGAACTCAATCATGATGACAAAATACGACGCGTCGTCATTACTCGTTTAATTTGCCACTTCTATCTAAACATCACTGCAATTGAAGCTGAGTTAAATATTAATTTTGAGGCCTATTTTTCTAGTGCCTATCCGCAACTAAAACAGTTTGCCGAGGACGGTTTACTTACCTTTGATAAAAACTCAATTAACGTATTGCCAGCAGGCCATCTACTTATTCGAAACATTTGTATGGCCTTTGACTTCTACATACAACAGAAAACAGACCAACAGTTTTCAAAAGTTATTTAAATAGAAGTCTCTACTCCAAGGCAAACAAGCCTCATAGTGATTATTCTTGATAGTGTTTGATATAAGAGTTTCTCTTTAGTATTTAAAAATAAGCTCATTAATTTATTGATTTTTAATCAAAATAATAATAACCCTACTTATTTAAAAAAGTAATTAAAACAAAAGCTTCATATTTCTAATAAGGGTATGTATAATTCATCGCCTTGATGCCTGGGTGGTGAAATTGGTAGACACAAGGGACTTAAAATCCCTCGCCTTCACGGGCGTGCCGGTTCGATTCCGGCCCTAGGTACCATCAAATACAAGACCTCAGCAGTTTATTCTGCTGGGGTTTTTTATTGCCTAAAATTCAGGGATGAAAAAATATCCACCGTTCTTTTTGTTCCAGCCTAATAAGGATCCTAATTTATTAGATCATTACCGTGCCATTACATATGAGTCTAGGAAGTTATTCCCATGAAAATAGGATTCTATTCACTTTCTTAGAAGTGAACATCTGTTTGTCATAAATACTTTCTACAGTGTGTTTGTCAGAGATTTTTCTGTCTTAATTTTAGTGGAGAATGATGATGAAAAAGTTTGCGTTAAATACAATATTTTTGTTGATAAGTGTGTCTTCTATGCCTGCACTAGCAGCTGTTGGACAGAGCTTTTCAGAACAATTGAATGAGCAGAAAAAACAGCTTCGCCCCCAAGAGTTTAATTTCTTTAGCGATCGTTACAAACAGGTAAATGCCCAAGAAAAAGTAATTGATAAGTAACCTGTGAAAGTGAAGAGTGATAATACTTCATTTAAGATGGAGCTTGACAGTCAGACCGGGTTATTAAGAGATCACAAACTTTATCCTGTGGTGAGCATTCAATCACTATCAACTACTTACTAATGAAAATTAGCAAGATTAGTAGGTCTTTGCTGTTCCTGCAATGGCAACTTTCATGACGGGTCAAACTGTGTAGTGATTGCCTGAGTATCATCACGTGATTTTGATAGAGAATTGTCATACATATGGCCAGCGAATACTTCTGAACAAGCCTGCCAGCTATTTTTTATTGCGTAATCAATACAATCTTGAGGATTAAGTAAAAGTGCTTTACGAACAGCTTCACCTAAATTGTCATTTAAAATTCCGGTAACACCATCCATCACAACATCATTGGGCCCGGTAACCGGATAGGCTGCAACTGGAACACCACACGCCATGGCTTCAAGCAATACCAAACCAAACGTATCGGTTTTGCTCGGAAAAACAAACACGTCAGCCGCGGCAACCCAAGATGCCAACTCGTCACCAAATTTTGCTCCTATAAACAGGACATCGGGATAGCGTTTTTTTAGCATCTCTAAATCAGGACCATCACCAACAATAACCTTACTGCCTGCAATATCTTGTTGTAAAAAGACTTCAATATTTTTCTCTACTGCTACGCGCCCCATATTGAGCAAAATAGGCCCCGGCAAATCAAGTTGCTGTGGATAGTCCGGTTTAAAGATCGAAGTATCAACGCCTCTTCCCCAAACATGCACATTATTAAAGCCACGATCAATAAGCCGCTTTCGCATAGACTCTGTAGGGACTAAAGTTCTTTCTGCTCGACGGTGAAACTTTTTTAACCACCAATAAGTAAGCTTTATTGGAATCGGAAGACGTAACCGAAGGTATTCTGGGAACTGGGTATGGTAAGAGGTCGTAAAAGCAACTTCATTACGAATACACCAGCGTCTTGCAGCCGACCCTATCGGTCCTTCGGTCGCAATATGAATTGCGTCAGCATCCATTAGTTTTAAATCAGCAGAAACCTTTTTAGCTGGAAATAAAGCCAAAGGAATGGATGGATAACTAGGGCAAGGAATCGTTCGGTGACCTTCAGAGCTAATAAGAAAAACATCATGTCCCATCTCTACAAGATGATTAAAGGTTTGTTTAAGTGTTCTAACCACACCGTTGACTTGTGGCTCCCATGCATCCGTTACAATCACTATCTTCATTCAGGCAGCCTTTGGTAAAGAAATTGTTTGATTGACTAAATCAGCCCATTTGATTATTTCCATGGTGCCATCAGGGTATTCTACCAAAGCAGTACAGCTTTCTACCCAGTCACCACAATTGTAGTAATCCACATCATTAATTTTGCTGATTTCTGCACGATGAATATGCCCACAAACAACACCTTCTACGCCTTGTCTTGCTGCCTCGCGTGCAACTGCTTCTTCAAAGTCACTAATGAATTGAACAGCATTTTTTACTTTATGCTTTAGAAAGGCTGCTAGTGACCAGTACGAAAAACCTAGTTTACGGCGAGCTATATTAACCCAGCGATTGGCTTGGAGAAGATAGTCGTATAGACGGCCACCAATTTTGGCAATAAACGGAGAATGCTTAACTACATAATCAAACTTATCACCATGAAGAATAAGTAACTTACGACCATCTGCTGTGGTATGTATTGTTTCATTACGAATTTCAATGTTACCAAAAATGGCACCATCAAAATCACGGAGCATTTCATCATGATTACCGGGTACATAGATAACCTTGGTGTCATGCTTGGCTTTACCAAGAAGTGTTCGAACGACATTATTATGTTCTTGGGGCCAGAACATGCGTTTTTTCATCTCCCACACATCGATAATATCACCGACTAAGTAGAGATAATCACATTCCACATGATGTAAAAAATCCAACAATAAATCAGCATTACATCCACGAAACCCGAGGTGAATATCAGATATCCATACACTTCGAACCTGCACAACTCGTTTAGGACTAAACTCAGTTTGCATTATTTTTACCCCATTAGTAGTATTTTTTCCACACTAATAAAAGTTGGTTACAGATTTATGATAGTTTTATTATAAGTTCATGACAAAGGATATTGAGGGGGGGTTAAAGATGTCTGGAAAATTTGAACTCTATAAAGATCATGCAGGTGAATTTCGATTTAGGCTTAAAGCTGGAAATGGAGAAAATATCCTTGCGAGTGAGGGTTACTCGACTAAATCGAATTGCAAGAATGGAATAGAGTCGGTTAGAAAGAATGCAGTAGCAGATGCCAATTATCAGAAAAAAGAAACTAAAGCTGGCAAATATATGTTCAATTTAAAGGCTGCTAATCGTCAAGTCATTGGTACAAGTCAGTCTTATACAACGGTAGCAAGTAGAGATAAAGGCATTGAGTCAGTGAAAGGGAATGCCATGAATGCGGTAGTAGAAGATCTAACTTGATTTCGGTTTTGGTTCGCAGTTCGCTTAGGGAAATTCATTACATTTCTTCGACTTAGTGGCATGATGAACGAACGAGGGGCTATTCTGGTTCGATATACGGTCGCTTTTGAATTTCCATACAAAGAAGCAAGTTTTTCTAGTTAATTTTCTTCAGCAATTTCTGGAGGAAAACCAAGATTAAAAGGATAGAGCTTCCGCATTATTTATTCGTGTTATTATTTTCTGTAGGGCATCATGTGAGCAGTGAAAACCTCACTAATTAGAGTGCATACATAGCGTTAGGCATCAACAGATACATACCGCTGTCATGTCGCGAATAGCCAGGGTTGAATATCCAAGAATAAGGGGGCACGTTCCGTGCACACTAACCAGTCAACATAAAGAGAAGGCAAGAAATAGTGAGATTTTTTTTATTGGGAATTACGCTTTCTTTGTTCATCAGTGAAAGCGTTGCAGAGCCGTTC
Source organism: uncultured Gammaproteobacteria bacterium (assembly GCA_913058195.1). Classification (GTDB taxonomy): domain Bacteria; phylum Pseudomonadota; class Gammaproteobacteria; order Nitrosococcales; family Methylophagaceae. The sequence goes on from CAJXPP010000028.1 coordinate 13,305, forward strand.
ATTACTCGGGGAGGTTTTGCTAGCGGCCCTTTTGGCAGCAAGGGTAGTTATGACGCCAAGTATGACTCCATTTTATTCATCAGCCCTAGCTATGACATAGACCTCTACTTTGAGGCCGACTTAGACTCAAGTGACAGATATTACCGTATTTGGCAAAACATTACGTTTAACGACCTCATCAGCCCACGCCGTATGACCGCAAATCTATTAGGTACTAATCTCAATGTGACTAAAGATCTCAGCGGCAGTTGGACGCGAACACTAACGACCCATCAACTGACGCTCAACAATACTGATCTTGATACTGATTCCGTTAGACTTTTTTTTAACGGTACTAACAATAGCCTGACAATGAACAGCTCAACCCTCAATTTTAGGCGTCAACCCGTTTTTACGTCAACGGCCCCGATGACGTTTGATATTTTATCGGGCAACAATAAGATCACGAATATGTATGGCAACATGGATGCCGATTTAACAACCCTAAATATTGATAGCAGTGCATTACTGGAGTTCTCAAACTCAGGAAGCCTATCGGCTACGTCACAGGTAGATCGTTTGAATTTTTATCGCCCAGTGGATGGTGATATTGATGCAGGCACACTGTTATTTTATTATTCCAATGTCTATGTTAATTCAAACGAGGGTTTTCAGTTTAGAAACGGCGCCAAGCTAGAACTTTTGGGTTCATCTACGTTGGCTGAATTTGAATATTTAACCGTTACAGACAGCCAAATAAAGTTAGGCGGCAACACCACTCTAGAAATAAACAAAAAGATTAATATTATTGATAGTGATCTCGTATTTGGCTCTGGCGCATATTTGAGAACAGACGACATCATACTAACAGAGGGTATGGTTAATATATCTGGCAGCAATGTCGCAGCAGGTATTCGTGGCAAACCATTTCTTTCTCTTAACGATTTGGGCAGACCTACAACATTAGTGCAGCAAGATGTAGCCAAAAGTGAGATCGGCTTCCTTGTTATGAAGGCCGGCTCTTCTATCGATTTAACGAATACCTCGTTTACGGTGAGTGAACAGTTCTACGTTGATGGTAACGCCCAAATAAATATCCATAGCGATGGCTATTTTGGCTTATATGGGCAGGTGTTAGGGGCTAGGTCAGCGCTTGATTTAACC
>CAJXPP010000029.1 GCA_913058195.1 uncultured Gammaproteobacteria bacterium
TCGTGGGCTCGGAGATGTGTATAAGAGACAGGGGTTAGTTACGTTGAAATCAATAGGGTCAGAGCAATTGATTACCGGCTAGGCAACTTCACTGATGATCAGGATTAAACCAATGACCGCTGTTGGCACGTAAGCGACGAATTGTTCAAAGGTCGCTTGTCGACTTTGGATTCAACCGGTCAATGCAACGCACATATTAAATTGTTCTACTGTTGCTTCAAAATTTAATATCAGTCTTCACGCAGTGACTCTGCATAGGCAATCGCACTGCGTACTTGATTCGGCGCTGTACCTCCAAGATGATCACGTGCTGCAACCGATCCTTCGAGTGTTAATACCTCAAACACATCATCACTAATTTGGTCAGAGAACGCTTGTAGTTCTTCTAAGCTTAATTCAGATAAATCCTTATTGTGTTTAATGCCGTAGGCTACTGATAAACCAACCACTTCATGAGCATCACGAAAGGCAACGCCTTTTCGAACAAGGTAGTCAGCTAAGTCAGTTGCGGTTGCATAACCACGTAATGCCGCATTACGCATATTGTTTGGTTTAACAGTAATTGCCGCGATCATATCGGCATAAACACGTAAAGATCCTAATAATGTATCGATCGTGTCAAAAAGGGGTTCTTTGTCTTCCTGATTATCTTTGTTATACGCTAATGGTTGGTTTTTCATTAAGGTAAACAGGTTAAACATATTGCCATAAACGCGGCTGGTTTTACCGCGAATCAATTCAGGAACATCTGGGTTTTTCTTTTGCGGCATGATTGATGAGCCGGTGCAAAAAGCATCACCTAAATCAACAAAGTCGAATTGCGCTGATGACCAGATGATTAATTCTTCCGAGAAGCGCGATAAGTGCATCATTAAGATAGATGCGAAGCTAGTAAATTCGATGGCAAAGTCACGATCACTAACGGCATCGAGCGAGTTTAAACAAATACGCTCAAAGCCTAATAATTTTGCTGTTAGTTCACGATCGATTGGGAAGGTGGTGCCAGCAAGCGCTGCAGCACCTAAAGGCAATGAATTAACTCGTTTTTCGCAATCTTCTAAACGTTCAGTATCACGTACTAGCATTTCATACCACGCCATCATGTGATGACCGAATGTAACTGGTTGTGCTGTTTGTAAATGTGTAAAACCAGGTAGGATGGTTTCTGCCTCACGCTTAGCAACCATCAGTAAAGAATCTTGAAGCCTGAATAATTCTGCCTTGATAGGATCTATCATATCGCGTAAGTAAAGCCTTACGTCGGTAGCAACTTGGTCATTACGCGAGCGGCCTGTGTGTAGTTTTTTTCCGACTTCGCCAATCAATGCAATCAGGCGAGCTTCAATATTCATATGCACATCTTCTTGAGCAATTGACCATTCAAACTGGTCGTTATCAATTTCAGTACGAATGGTCTTTAATCCAGCGATGATTTGTTCGCATTCATCATCAGTTAATACGTCGACACTGGCAAGCATGGTCGCATGCGCAATTGAGCCTTCGATATCTTGTTGATACATGCGCTGATCAAATTGGACTGAGGCTGTGAATTCTTCTACAAAAGCATTGGTCGGTTGTGTAAGCCGTGCGGAAGATAGCTTTTTGTTAGGCGTCGTCATATTAATGTGTCTTGAATAGTCAAAAATTAAGTGTGAATTATAACGCGGTTATTCGGCAATCATGGTAGAAATGATAGAATTTGACTATTAGTGTAGTGGCTATAACATTACACATCTTCAAATACCTAAAATTGAAAGATAAATACATGACCAATAGAATTGTAAAAATCGCGACGCGTAAAAGTCCTCTAGCCATGTGGCAAGCAGAATATGTACGTGATGAGCTAATCCGTTTGCATCCTGACTTACAAGTAGAACTGGTTAGAATGAGTACTCAAGGCGATAAGATTTTAGATGTGCCTTTGGCAAAAGTAGGCGGTAAGGGTTTATTTGTTAAAGAATTAGAGCAAGGCATGTTGGCGGGTGATGCCGATATCGCCGTGCACTCGATGAAAGATGTGCCAGTGGAGTTTCCAGAAGGTTTACACTTACCGGTAGTATGTCCTCGTGAAGATCCACGCGATGCCTTTGTATCAAATACCTACGAGTCTTTAGAAGATTTACCGCAAGGTGCAAAAGTCGGTACTTCAAGTTTGCGCCGTGAGTGTCAATTACGAACTGATCGCCCAGATTTAGATGTATTACCGCTACGGGGAAATGTAAATACGCGCTTAGCAAAGTTAGATGCGGGTGATTACGATGCGATTATTTTGGCAGCAGCAGGTTTAAATCGTTTGGGCTTTGAAGATAGGATCCGCAAAGCGTTGACACCAGAACAAAGTTTACCAGCCATTGGCCAAGGTGCAGTGGGCATTGAAACCCGTGTTGATGATGATGAGATTAATGCTCTGATTGCACCATTGCGTTGCCCTGAAACATGGATTGTTGTTTCAGCTGAACGTGCTTTAAATAAGCGTCTTGCTGGTGGGTGTCAAGTACCTATTGCGGGTTATGCCTTATTAGATAATGATGAGATCTGGTTGCGCGGTTTAGTGGGCCGTCCAGATGGCAGTGAGATGTTACGAGCAGAAGTGAAAGGTAAAGCTATTGATGCCGAAGCGTTGGGTATTGCATTGGCTGAAGACTTATTATCGCAAGGTGCTGATAAAATCTTAGCGGATGTATATGGCAGTTAATTCCTCACTTTCGGGTTGGAATGTTTTAGTAACAAGGCCTGAGCAACAAGCAAAAAACTTATGTGATTTGCTCTCGCAATCAGGTGGGCGAGCAGTCGTTTTTCCTACAATAGTGATAGTGCCTATTAATGATGATAGGGTTACTATTAATTTGAGCGATTTTGACGTTATTATTTTTGTTAGCCGTAACTCAGTTGCTTACCTTGCGGATGAAGTAAAGAAAAAGGCATTACCTTCTACCTTATTAGCAAGTGTAGGAAACGGTTCTGCTGAGAGTATGCGCTCACATGATCTCCGCGTCGATATTCAGCCAGACCAATCAATAGGTAGTGAAGGTTTATTATTGGTGCCTGAATTAGCTAATATGTCAGGTAAAAAAGTGCTGATTGTTCGGGGTAAAGGCGGACGAGAACTATTAGCGAATACTTTGATTCAACGTGGTGCCGAAGTTGAATATATTGAGGTATATGAACGGATATTACCCTCACCAAGTAATCAACAATGTGAACAAGCATTGACGGCAAACTGTATTGTTTGTACTAGCGTTGTTGGCGTTAAAAATCTAAGCATATTATTACGGGAAGGCTTGAAAATATTATTAGATAAGCCGATGCTTGTGATGAGCGAACGAATTAAAAATTATGCCACATCATTAGGCTTTCAACATGTTGTGGTAACTGATACTTCAAGTGATAATGCAGTTATTGAGCAATTGACTAAAATGGATATTGAGTAATGGAAACTAAAATAGAGCAACAAGAAGTGAGTGATGATACGAAAGAGGCGGAGCTTAAGTCACCATCAAGCAAGTCTCGTCTTGTTTGGGTAGCTATATTTATTTTGTTATGCCTTCATGGCGGCTTGTATTGGTTGTGGTATCAGCAGCAATCAGTCAACAGCCAATTAGCAGAGGATATTGCTAGTTCAACGCCTAAGCCCGTTGATACCACAAAGTTCGAGCAATCATTAGCGATACAAGGACAGCAACTTCAAGATCAACTAGCAGGTGTTAAATCTGAACAAACTGCTTTGCAAGATGCTATCGAAGTTATGAAGAGTAGTCAGCAGTTAAGCAAGGGTGATGTTGAATATCACTGGGCTATTGCCGAAGTGACTTATCTTCTTAATGTGGCGAATCAGCAACTTTTATTGGCAAGTAATGTTCAGGGAGCAAAAGAGGCTCTGAGTTTCGCTGGCTCTCGAGTTGAGTCACTCAATGATTATCGACTCCATCCTTTGAAAGCGTTAATCACAGATGAATTATTAGCTTTATCTGCAGTAAATAAGGTTGATGTTGATGGCTTGAGTCTACAGTTAGAGAGTGCTTTAAAGGGTATTAATCAATTACAAGTTGTGATGGCTGAGCCTTTAATTGATGAGGATGATAGCCCATTAGCTGGTGAAAGCTGGCAAGGTGCTCTTGATCAAGCATGGCAGGAGGTGAAATCCCTAGTTGTGATTAGGCATCAACAAGATGGCGCAGCAGCAGTGTTAGTGCCTGAGCAGCGTTATTTTTTGTATCAAAATTTACAGTTGAAGCTTGAATCGGCGCAATTGGCGTTGCTTAATGGTAATTCGCTTGTGTATGAGCAGAATTTAGCTTCTGCTCAGCAATGGTTAGAACAGTACTTTACTGGTAATAATCGAGATGCAATGCTTGAACTATTGGCAACACTAAAGTCACAAAATGTTGAGACTACTTTGCCAGATATTTCAGGCTCACTAACGTGGTTGCGAGGGTTTGAGCAATGAAGCCGCTGATCGTTATTGCTCTTGCTTTAGTGCTCGGTGCAGGCGTGATTTGGATTGCTGAATTTGAGCCTGGTTTTGTATTACTGAAGTATGGAGCATGGAGCTTAGAAACCTCACTAATATTGTTTGTGCTTGGGTTTATCCTGCTATTAGTGTCTGGCTACTTTGCATTGAGAAGCATGAGTTTATTACGCCAAGCGCCAAAAAGACTGGTGTTATGGAGTGAGACTCAGCGTCAGCGACGTGCAGGAAAAGAATTAACAAGAGGATTGATTACTTTAGAAGAGGGTCGCTGGGCTGAAGCAGAGCGTTTGTTAGTAAGGCATGCCTCTAATAGTGAAACACCCTTATTGCATTATTTGGCTGCTGCTCGATCAGCTCAAAAACAAGAGGCATCTGACCGACGAGATAATTATTTACGTTTGGCCCATGAGACAACAGAAGGTGCTGATATTGCCGTGGGTGTTGTACAGGCGGAACTTCAACTCGCAGCGGGACAAAAAGAACGTGCATTAGCAACATTACAACACCTAAGAGAAATCGCTCCGAAGCACCCGTATGTTTTGCAGTTGTTGCAACAGCTGTATTTAGATCTGAATGAATGGCAAAGTGTTCAGGGGATTTTACCTGACTTACGTAAGCGTCATGCTTTAGATTCAACGGCAGTGTTAGCATTAACTCAAGATGCAACTTTTGGGCAGCTAGAGTCAGCATTGGCAAAACAAGATTGGCAGGCAATAAGTGATATTTGGCAGCAAACATCGAGCAAGGCGAAACAGACAGAAGAGCTTTTAAACCTTTATATTCAAGGTATGATTCAGCAGGGTGAGATGGTACAAGCAATTGAATTAATTGAACAATTTATAAATAAGAAATGGAGCGATTCTTTAGTGTATCAATATGGACTAGTTTCAGGTCCTGACGAGTTAAAACGTTTAGCAAAAGCAGAAAAATGGCTAAAAGACCAAGCTGATAACCCAACTTTATTATTGACTCTAGGTAGACTGTCACAAGCTAATCAATTATGGGCTAAGGCAGAAGCTTATTTACGAAGCAGCCTTGAGTTCAGCGAAAGAGGCGAGACCTATCTAGTATTAGCTGAGGTGCTGGAGTCGGAAGGAGAAGCTGAGTTAGCAACAACATTTTATAAACAAGGCTTAACGAGCATGCTAAGCAAAGTAACAACAAAATTAAATTAGGATGAAAGAGTAATGGAGCATGAAGCCGCTAATTATTTAATTGATATTCTTGCGATATTATTAGCTACTGTCATTGTAGTGCCTGTTTTTCATGCTATTCGTCTTGGAGCAATCTTAGGTTACTTGACTGCAGGTGCCATTCTTGGCCCTTGGGGAATGGGGGTTATTGATGAAGTGGAGAAGATCCGCCATTTAGGTGAGTTTGGGGTTATTTTCTTATTGTTTGTATTGGGGATTGAGCTTAAACCTGAGAAGCTCTGGCAAATGAGAAAAATGGTTTTAGGCCTTGGACTAGGGCAGTTATTACTGACAGCAGCTATTCTTTATGGCATCTCTATGTGGTTTGGTTTGTCACAGAAAAGCGCGATTGTTATTGGCTTTGGCCTTGCATTGTCTTCAACTGCATTTTGTCTAAAGTTACTCTCTGAACGAGGTGGGATCGGTACATTGATGGGGCGAATGTCCTTTTCGATATTATTATTACAAGATCTTGCTGTTGTCCCATTATTAGCACTTGTGTCCTATCTTTCTGGTAGTCAGGCTGGCGGGGCGGCAACAGAGTTCAATCTATTTTATTCCTTACTAATAATTATCGGTTTATTGCTTGCTGGTCGTTATTTATTAAACCCTATATTAGGGCGAATTGTTGCAAGCCAAGATCCTGAAGTATTTATTGCGGTAGCTGTTTTGCTCGTATTAGGTGTGGCATGGCTGATGGAGTCGGTTGGCTTATCGATGGCTTTAGGTGCTTTTATAGCAGGGTTAATGATTGCCGAGTCGCATTATCGGCATCAAATCGAAGCCGATATTTTGCCATTCAGAGGGATTCTACTCGGCTTGTTTTTTATGACGGTAGGAATGGGTATTGATTTTGGTTTGTTAGTGAATCAATTCGGCTCAATTCTTGGCTTAACGATTGGACTGATGACGATTAAAACCTTAACAGTATATCTTTTAGCGAGAATAAGTGGGGCGCGCCATGATCTTGCCTTACAGACAGGGGTTCTTTTATCTCAAAGTGGTGAGTTTGGTTTTATTCTTTTTGGCGTTGCAACACTTTCAGGTTTATTAGCAGTGGAAGTTGGTCAGCTTCTGACAGTAGTGATTGCAATGTCGATGGTATTTACACCATTTGTAGTGAAGGGAACTAATTCACTTTTATTACGTTTTTATACACCAAAATCAATGGAAGACAATATTTCAGCCCAGCTGTTTGATGATTCAAAAGAGCATGTTATTTTGGCGGGTTTTGGCCGTGTTGGCGCCAGGATTGGTGCGATATTAGGTGAAGCAGGCGTGTCATATATTGCACTTGATGTGAAGCAAGAACGTGTTACTACAGCGAGAAAACAAGGTTTCCCTGTATTCTTTGGTGATGCGAGTCAGCTCAAAGTCTTACAAGCGGCAGGAGCCGATCAAGCAAAAATGTTAGTGATTGCACTTGAAGACCCTGAGCGCGTTAATAAATTAGTCTCTCAAGTTCGTCAGTTTTATACTGAAATGCCTATTCATGCTAGAGCAATAGATAGGAAACATTGTGCGACATTAATCGGCCATGGTGCAACTACCACTGTTTCAGATACTTTGGAAACAAGCTTACGATTGACGGAGGAAGTGCTACTGGGTAACGGTGTCGATGCTGAAGAAGTAAGACGTGTTACCGATGCCTTTAGAGATGACTACTACTTGGATGTTGTGAAGAAAGTAGTTGAGAACAAAGTAGTAATGGGTGAGTTAAGACATTAAAAATATTGCTGCTTTCTTAACCGTTATACAAGATAGACTTTTGAATCTTCATTATCAATCTGGCTTTTAACAAGAGACATCGTTGCGAAGAATACCTGCAATTGCTTGTTTGCGAGCAAGTAGAATTTTTTTGTCACATGTTTGCAGCCTAGATGTAGCTTACTGCGTGCCAGTGAAATAGCATATTCGATATTTTCACTATTTTATCTTGATCAGCACCATCTTTAAGCCAGCTTCCAATTATGTGTTTATCGTTTCTTGTATTTATAGGCGCATTGGCATAACGACATATTGTCGTTCTAGTTTTTCATCAGCAGGTGTAATTAATACGCTGCTATTATCATCAGTAAAGACCATTTTGACTTGATCGTCTGGAATGGCATTAAGCAAATCCAGCAAATAAGCATTGTTAAACGCGATCTCCAATGACGTACCTTGATAATCGACAGTAATCTCTTCTTCTGCGACTTCCTGTTCTTGGTTGGTTACAGTTGCTTTGAATAAACCTGCTTCGAGATTGATCCGAACACTGCGATGTTTATCGTTAGATAGAATCGCTGCGCGAGATAAAGCTTGTTTTAACTCTTCGCGATCAGCTAAAACAATTTTGTCACCACCAAGAGGTAGCACTCGTTCATAGTTAGGAAATTGACCATCAATTAGTTTTGATGTGAAATGCAAATCGGGCAATTCAACTTTAATTTGTTGGCTGCTGAAAGCAAGCTTAACCGTATCATCAGTATCACTTAGTAAGCGGCCTAATTCCATAATCGCTTTACGGGGAATAATAATATTGTTCTTTTCGGCAACTGAGGTCTCGGTGGTGATACTACCCAATGCGAGACGGTGGCCATCCGTTGCAACTGCACGCAGAGTAGTATCTTCACGTTCAAGTAATAAGCCGTTTAAATAATACCGTACATCTTGGCTTGCCATAGCAAAGCTGGTTTCATCCAATAAGGATTTTAGTGCTGATTGAGGTAGGCTGATTTCATCAACGTAATTTGCACCTTCACTATCAGGAAAGTCTTCTGCTGGTAATGTCGCTAGTGAGAAGCGGCTTTTTCCAGCGCGTACAATGGCTTTATTATCTTGTGCTTTAAAGCTAATCGTTGCATTGTTGGGTAATGCACGGCAAATATCGAGAAATTTACGTGCTGAAACAGTTGTTTTGCCTTCTTGCTCAACGGCGACAGGTAAGGTTGCAATCATTTCCAGTTCCATATCAGTACTAGTCATTGAAAGCTGGTTGCCATGGGCGCGTAATAATATTGTAGATAGAATGGGTAAGGCTGCACGGCGTTCAACAATGCTACAAACTAATTGAAGCGGACGGGCAATCGTTTCTTGGCTAACTGTAAATTGCATGATTAGTCTCTCGGCTTAACTCGATAAGGTTCGAAGTAAATTACGGTAGTCTTCAGCGACTCGGATATCTGTTTCTTTTAATTCTGCTACTTTACGACAAGCATGTAATACCGTCGTATGATCGCGACCGCCAAAGGCATCGCCAATTTCAGGAAGGCTATGATTGGTCAGCTCTTTGGCTAAGGCCATGGCAATTTGTCGTGGCCGTGCAATTGAGCGAGTGCGCTTTTTCGACAAAAGATCAGTAACGCGAAGTTTGAAATATTCAGCGACTATTTTTTGAATGCTCTCCAGAGTGACTAACTTTTGGTGTAGGGCGAGCAAATCTTTGAGCGCTTCTTGGGCCATATCAATAGAAAGCGGCTGATTGGTAAAGCGAGCAAAGGCCATAACTCGTTGCAGCGCACCCTCTAGATCTCGTACATTAGATTTAATACGTTGGGCAATGAAAAATGCCACATCTTCTGGTAGAGAGATAAGGTTCTGTTGTGCTTTTTTGATTAAAATGGCGACGCGAGTTTCTAGCTCAGGTGGTTCAACAGCAATTGTTAAACCCCAACCGAGACGAGATTGCAGTCGTTCATCAAGGTTCTGAACTTCTTTAGGAAAACGATCACAAGTAAGAATAATTTGTTTTTGCCCTTCTAAAAGGCTGTTAAAGGTATAGAAAAACTCTTCTTGGGAACGTTCTTTTTTAGCAAAGAATTGAATGTCATCGATTAATAATGCATCGGCACTACGGTAATGAGCTTTAAATTTATCCATTGAGTTGGTACGCATGGCAGTGATCATGTCCTGCACAAAGCGTTCCGACGATAAGTAAATAACGCGTGATTTAGGATCAGCCTTTAGGATCTGATTAGCAACAGCCAACATCAAATGTGTTTTACCTAAACCTGTACCACCATAAAGAAAGAGCGGGTTATAACCACTTGTTCCCGGTGAATCAGCTACGTGTAAGGATGCAGCACGCGCAATTTGATTAGACTTACCTTCAACAAATGAATCAAAGGTAAAGGCCGGATTAATGGGACTACTTATGGCAGGTTCTGGTGCAGCAGGTGAAGTGTGTTCTTGCGCGGCTTTGTCAGATGCACGTTGATTATGTTGTTGTGCTTGAGGTTGATTATTACCGACTTCAACCACCACAGAGGTGATCTTACCCTGACTTAGTGCGCCAATAAGTTGAATGATTTTAGTTTCAAGCTGCTCTTGCACCCACGACTGCACATAGGGATTAGGCGCGAGTAACCGTAGACTATCTTTTTCATCGATTGCTTGTAATGGACGTAACCATGTATTCAGCTGCTGAGCTGATAGCTCACCTTCGAGATGGGATAGGCATTTTTCCCATAAGGGTGATGACACGGCGACTCCTTAAAAATTAAACAGATGATGGATACGCTTTAGTATACTGTTTGTCGCTGAGTGATTAAACTTATCCACAACATTAATTTACCAAATATTATAATTGTATCTATATTAATAACTAGTGTTTGACTTACGTTGAACTAAAACAGTATAATTCCAGCCCTTTTGTCCGTGTTGAGATCTTTCTCGGTAGGGAGAAAACCAGAATTAATATAGTGGAGTTGGTGAAATGAAAAGAACTTTTCAGCCTAGTAATATCAAACGTAAACGTACTCACGGTTTCCGTGCTCGCATGAGAACTGTTGGTGGACGTCGCATTATAAATGCTCGTCGTGCTAAGGGTCGTGCAAGCTTAACAGTATAATTTCTCTTAGATTTTTAAGGGGAACATGACTTGGCAGCGTTCAGCCGGGCCATGAAAATGAATAACCCGAGAGATTATTCTCGGGTATTTCGTAAAGCTAAGCGCGTAAGCGGTAAAGGCTTGACGATTTTAACGGTTGAAAACTCGGTCGGACACCCGCGTCTGGGTTTAGCGATAGCAAAAAAGCATCTTAAGCTAGCAAGTCGCCGCAACCGACTGAAGCGGATTATTCGTGAGTCTTTCAGACAGCATCAATCCGACTTTACCAATATAGATATTGTTGTACTTACTCGGCCTGATATTACAAAGCGTGAATCAGCTGAATTATGGAAAGCATTGGAGCAACATTGGTTAACCGTAGTAGCGCAGTGGCAAAAATCATCTTGATGGGGCTCATTCGAGCTTATCAAATTCTTGTTAGTCCTCTATTAGGCGCAAATTGTCGCTTTCAACCAACTTGTTCTCACTATATGATAGGCGCGATTGATCGCTTTGGCCCTTTAAAAGGTTTTTGGCTTGGCCTGCGTCGACTTTCACGTTGTCACCCTTGGCATGAGGGTGGTTTAGATCCTATTCCTGAATTAAAGAAACATACACACAATGGATAACTTAAGAACTTTTTTTATCTTCGGTTTGCTTATCATCTCATTATTATTATGGGAAGCGTGGCAGAATGATTATGTTCGCCCTCAGCAACAGCAAGCAGAACAACTTGCCAACGAACTGCTAGCAAGTAATGAAGCGCTTCCATCTGACTTACCGTCAGTAGCAGTTGGAAGTAATCAGTACGATCTACCTGAACTGCCCGTTGCACAAGATTTGGATAATTTGCCGGCAACTATTCAAAATAGTAAAGGTCTGGGAAGTAATAAGATACACGTTAAAACTGATTTAATTGATGTGATGATCGATACTAAAGGCGGTGATATAACACAGTTAAATTTGCTCGCTTACCCTGTTGAATCAAGCAAGCCAAATGAGCCAGTGCAATTCTTAGCTGAAACAGCATCGCGTTACTTTGTTGTTCAATCAGGTTTACGGTCAGATACACCTGCTCCAACCCATTATGATCAATATCAAACAGAACAGATGGACTACCAGCTAACTGAGGGTGAAGATACTGTAATCGTTCCTCTATACTGGCAGACAGCGGCAGGTTTAAAAATTACCAAAACCTACCGCTTCCATCGTGATAGCTACCTTGTCGAGGTTGACTATCAAGTTGAAAACAATAGTGGCGAACGATTCACTGCTTATCCTTACGCACAATTTAATCGAAACCGTCCACAAGAAGGCTCTGGTTTTATCTATACTTATACCGGCGCAATATTTTCCACGATAGGGAATGAATACGAAAAAATCGATTTCGATGATTTAGATGATGCGCCATTCGCCCGTTCAGCACCAGGTGGTTGGGCAGCAATGATCCAACATTATTTTGTTGCAGCGCTAATTCCCGCTGATGGAGAGCAAGATAATAGTTTTTATGGTAAATCAATTAATGAGCGTAACTATACGGCGGGTATGAAACTGCCAACTATTACTGCAGGTAGTGGTGACCGTACACAAGCTAACTACAGCATGTATCTAGGGCCGAAAGAGCATCAACGTTTAGAAGTAGCAGCAGAAAATCTAGATTTAACAGTAGATTACGGCATACTAACGATTATCTCCCAACCGTTATTTACGGTTATGGAATGGATTCATAAACTAACGAATAACTGGGGTTGGTCAATAGTATTTCTAACTGTTTTGATCAAGTTAGCGTTTTATAAGTTGTCGGCAGCGAGCTATCGCTCAATGGCTAATATGCGAAAACTAACTCCTAAGCTAGCAATACTGAAAGAGCGTTATGGTGATGATAAGCAAAAATTTAATCAAGAAATGATGGGTTTATATCGTACTGAAAAGATTAATCCATTAGGGGGGTGTTTACCTATTCTAGTGCAAATGCCGGTATTTTTAGCCTTCTATTGGGTATTGGTTGAAAGCATTGAGTTGCGCCAAGCACCGTTCATTTTTTGGTTGCAGGACTTAACGGCACTGGACCCGTACTTCATTTTGCCAGTATTGTTTGGTTTGAGCATGTTCTTCCAGCAAAAACTAAATCCTGCGCCGCAAGATCCGGCACAAGCTATGGTAATGAAGGCATTCCCTATTGTTTTCACAGTATTCTTTGCATTTTTCCCTTCAGGTTTAGTGTTGTACTGGGTTGTGAATAACGGTCTGTCAATTGCTCAGCAATGGCATATTACGCGTAAGTTAGGCGCACTTTAAATAAGTAATGGAAACGATCGTTGCAGTTGCAACTGCTCCAGGGCGTGGCGGAGTCGGCATTGTTCGACTATCAGGTAAAGCCAGTACTGAAATAGCGAAGGCTATTTGTGGCAGGATTCCGAAAGCCCGTTATGCCCAGTTCTGTAATTTCCGTGATCATGATGGCGAGATCATTGACAGTGGTATCGCACTTTATTTTCCAAATCCAGCTTCGTTTACAGGTGAAGATGTCGTTGAACTTCAAGGCCATGGTAGTCCACTGGTTTTAGCTCGATTATGTCAGCGTGCTGTTAGCTTAGGTGCTCGAATGGCAAGACCAGGTGAGTTTTCTGAGCGCGCGTTTCTGAATAATAAAATGGACTTGGCTCAAGCTGAAGCGGTTGCCGACTTAATTGATAGTGCAACTGATCAAGCTGCGCGTAGTGCCATGCTTTCTTTACAAGGTGTTTTTTCTGAACGCGTAAATACCTTATTAACTCAATTAACAGAGTTGAGAATGTATGTTGAAGCCGCCATTGATTTTGCCGATGAAGAAATCGACTTTCTTGCTGAAGCCGCTGTTGATAAACAGTTGCAAGCCCTATTAAAAACAGTTGATGGTATTACTAAAAGTGCTCAGCAGGGTCGTTTGTTACGCGAAGGAATGAGTGTGGTATTAGCTGGCCAGCCTAATGCAGGTAAATCTAGCTTACATAATCAACTTGCAGGGCATGATGCGGCCATTGTGACGGAAGTAGCTGGCACAACTCGAGATATCTTACGTGAACAAATTCACCTCGGTGGTCTACCTCTTCGTATTTCAGATACAGCGGGTTTGCATGAGTCTGACGATATTGTGGAACAAGAAGGCATCCGACGCACTCAAACTGAAATAGCCCAAGCTGATCATATTCTATTGGTTATTGATGATAATCAGGGTATGACAGCCAAGGATGAGCAAATAAGAGCTGATCTACCGCAACATATCCCATTAACGGTTATTCGTAATAAAATTGATAAGCAAGGCAAACAGGCCACTTTAGTTGAAGATGATAATGAAGTAACGTTATTGCTATCTGCTAAATCAGGTGAGGGTATGGCCTTATTAGAAAAATATCTATGTGATGCGGTTGGTTATCATCCTGAAGATGAGGGTGTCTTTATTGCTCGAAGACGGCATCTAGATGCTTTAGCGCGTGCTCGAGCAGCTATTGAAACGGGTTATGATTGTTTAGCAGGAATGGGTGCGGGAGAGTTGTTAGCGGAAGAACTTCGCCAAGCACAACATGCACTTGGCGAAATTACTGGTACTTTCACTAATGAAGACTTACTTGATAAGATCTTCTCCTGTCTCTTATACACATCTCCGAGCCCACGAGACTAGGCAT